>CANQAO010000016.1 GCA_947589375.1 uncultured Bacilli bacterium
ATATTTAATTGGGTTGCAAAAGCTGCATAACCGACAGCCATTATTAATAATACTCCGCATAAGGCTCCGATTATAATGTTACGTTTTCTTTTGTCATTCATGTAGATTCCTCCTATCCTTATATCACTATTATATCGCCCCCCCCCCAAGCTTGTCAAGCGTTTTTTCGATTTTTTTGAAGTTAACATATCGTTAACTTCAAAAAATGCAACCTGTAGTAGTGGTTGCATTTAAATATACTAAAACCTTCTTAAAAGTTTTGCTTTTTCACGTCTTAGTTCTTCATCAGTATTAACACCATAATACGCTTTAACTAAATTTTTCGCATCTTCTATAAAAGTACATGAATGATCGCTAGATTCTTCTTCATAATTATCACATTTAGTAATAATAAATTTGTCGATTTTTTTATCTTTTATTAATTGAAAACCTTGAGTAATAAAAGTGTATTTATCTATACCTTGCTTTTCAATATCAGCTATTTTTGGACATTTCGTCACATAACTATTAGTACATTTCCAACATAAACTATTAGAAGGTCTACGGAAATATTCTGCTAAAATTTCAGGTAATAGTTGCGCACTATATTTAAGCATTTCTTTTTGAGCCTCATTTTGATTAAAATTAGAATCTAATTTTAATATCAAACGGATAGGATTGTCACTATTAAAACCTTCTATAATAAAAGCAAAAACATCATCTAAATCTTTATCGGCTAGTAAATTTACAAAATAATTTTTAATAACTTCGCTGCTTAATATATCGAGATAAACATCTTTACGATAAGCATATAATTGTTTACGTTTTTTTTCTAATGTTAAATCTCGTTCGAAAAACATTGATGCTTCATTCTCATATAATATTGGCATTATTTTTTCGATTTCTTCAACTGATTCAATATTTTTTAAAATTTTCATGGCTTTACTTATTTTAATTGGACCATCACTACGGCGAGATAGATTTTGCATTAATACACCGACAATTTTTTCGATTTCTTCAAGATATTTATCAAATAAAAGTTCATTATATAATGTAGTTATTTCTTTAGGGTTTTCGTTAAAAAGTTCCTCTAATTTAAACATATTACGGCGCTGTTTTTTTAAATTATAATTATTTAAAAAGTTATACGCTGTTTTTTGTTTTTCGATAATCTTTTCAAGAACTTTAGCTTTATCATTTAACAAAATGGCTTTGTTCATTTGATCTAATGCCGTTAAACCATCCGAAAAATCGGTCTCACCAAATAGATCATCGATACTATTTTTAATAATTTCTTCTGTGGTTAAATGTCTTTGTTTTCGGTGATCTATTTTTTCAATTACGTCATCAATGTTTTCATAATCCATTTGTTGATTTATTAAATCTTGGCCCCCATTTTTTAAAACTAGTGTTGCTTTCATAAAATCCCCTCCTTTTAGGACGCTATTATATCAGTTTTTTCGGTTTTGTCAAATTAGCTTGATTAAGTTTTCATAATTGGTTATAATGAAAATGGTGATTTAATGAGAGTATGTATTTTAGGCTCAGGCGCTTATGGCAGCGCTTTAGCTACTATTTTAAACGAAAATCATAACGAAGTCGTTATGTGGACTAAATTCGAACAAGAAGCAGGTGAAATGCAAAAAACGCGTATTTGTCCTAAATTGCCAGGCGTTAAATTAGATGAAAATATCGAAATCACAAGTGATTTATACACGGCTTGTCTAAAGGCTGATTTTATTTTACTAGCTATTCCTACGGCTTTTACGAGAGATGTTTTAGAACAAGCAAAATCTTATATAGATGGTAAACCACTATGTATTGCTTCTAAAGGTATTGAACAAAATTCTTGTCAGTTTGTCTCTGATATTGCGGAAACCTTGTTACCAAATAGTCAAATTGCCGCTATTTCAGGGCCTTCGTTTGCCGTTGATGTCATTGATAAAGTTCCTGTTGGTCTCTCTTTAGCGTGTAAAGACTCTCAGGTTTCGCATATGATTGCAACCGCTTTCTGCAATAGCCACTTTAAATTACGCCCATGCACAGATGTCATCGGAACTGAAATTTGTGGGGCCATTAAAAATGTTATTGCGATTGCAGCTGGTATTTTAGATGGTATGGGGATGCCAGAAAGCACTTCAGCCATGTTTATTACTGAATCTATTCACGACATTAAAGAGCTAATTAAGGCTTTAGGTGGTGAAGGTAATACGATTTTATCTTTTGCTGGCTTTGGTGATTTATTGTTAACAGCTACGTCTTCTAAAAGTCGAAATTTTTCTTTTGGAAAGTTAATTGGCAAAGGCGCCTCACAGGAAGAGATCAATCATTATATTGAAACAACTACTATTGAAGGATTATATACCTTAAAATCAATCCATCAATTAATTAAAGATAAAAATATTTCAATGCCAATTATCGATTTGATTGAAAAAATTATCTATGGTGATAAAAAGCCTCATGACTTAGTTAAGTTTTTAATTGAAAAGTCATAAGGCTTTTTTTATGACGTAATTGTCCTTTTTTCATATAGTATAATACGAGGAGTGATAAAAGTGGATTATGATTATAAATTCGGAAACACCTATTATAATTATTATGATAATATAGGTGTTCAAAGTAAAGAATATAAAATTATGGTGCCTGAACAATCACAAGCTAAGCAACCAGGACTAGAATATTTAATGTATCCAAGTCCCATCTTTGACAATCCCAATTATATTGGTACAGGCAAATTAAAAGATAAAGTAGCCATTATTACTGGAGGTGATAGCGGTTTAGGAAGAGCTGCCGCTATTGCTTTTGCCAAAGAGGGGGCTAAACTAGTAATTCCTTATTATGATGAACACATTGACGCTAAAGCAACTAAAGATTACATTGAAAAATTAGGTGGCGAATGTGTTTTGTTAGCTGGCGATATTAAAGATAAAAACTTTTGTCAAAAAATTGTCGAAACTACCTTAAATACCTTCGGTAAAATCAACATTTTAGTTAACAATGCTGGTGTCCAATATCAACAAGATAAATTAGAAGATATTTCTGATGAACAATTTGACCATACTATGAAAGTTAATATTTATGGAATGTTTTATTTAACTAAAGCTGTTCTCCCACATTTACATGCTGGCGATTCCATTATCAATCTTTCATCAGTTACAACCTTTTATGGCGATCCACAATTAATTGATTACGTAACTACTAAAGGGGCCATTGTCGGTTTTACTAGAGCCTTAGCCCGTAATCTGGCTTTAAAAAATATTAGAGTAAATGCGATTGCTCCCGGCTTCTTTTGGACGCCGCTTCAACCAGCCTGTTGGGTCAAAGAAAAAATACCTTCATTAGGAGCTAATGCAGCGATGGCCAGGGGCGCTATGCCATATGAACTCGCACCAACTTTTGTTTTTTTAGCTTCCGATGATTCTAGTTATGTAACGGGTCAAGTTCTTCACAATAATGGTGGCGAAATTATGGGATAACAAAATTTATCATAATGCATGAATAAATTATTCAAATATGATACAATTAAATTGAAGGAAAACACTGAATCAGTGTCTACCTTAATTTTTGGTAGACGCTTAGCTTTTAGCTAGGCGCCTTTTTTTATTTATGTTGAATTCCACATAACTTTATTAACCAAATCCCCCTAAGTTTCTCCTAAGAGAAAATAATTAACAAAATGATTATGACAATCAGAGCTGTTATTAACATATCTTTCTTTGTCATAAAGAGTCCCCTTCTAGAATCATATTGATTAAAAGAAGGTAGACGCCGATCTATGGCATTTCCCTTGAGCGTTAATATAAAATAAATAAAAAAATAAAGCAAATGATAAATTTCCGATTTTTGAACATAAAACATATACAAAAACGGGAAATTCGCTTAAGACAAAAATCCCATTTTTGTAAAACAAATATATACCAAAAAAGAATATTTATCATTTATAAAATAACTAAAAAACGAGGAATTATTTATCCTCGTTTTCTTCATCTTCATTTAAATCATTGATTAATTCTTCTTTAGATTTTTCTTCGATATCATCCATATCTTTATCATAAGCCATTTCTCTTAAGTCTTCGATAGATAAATCATCTAAACTAACTTCATCGATATCTTCTTCAGGCATTCTTCCATGTTCCACAAGATAATCGATTTGTTCTTTAGTAATGGTTTCATATTCTAATAAAGTATTGGCAATTAAATCTAATAAATCAGTATTTTCTTTAATGATTTTTTTAGTAATTTTATATTGTTTATCGATAATTTTACGAACCTCTTCATCAATTTCATCAGCTACCTTAGTTGAGAAATTCTGTTGTTTCGCATAATCCCTACCTAAGAAAACACTTTCCCTTTGATGCTCAAATTGAACTGGCCCTAAATCACTCATGCCATATTCGGTAACCATGGCTCTAGCAATTTTTGTTGCTTGTTGAAAATCGTTTGAAGCGCCTGTGGTAATTTCATTAAACATGATTTCTTCAGCCACCCTACCAGCTAAAAGACCACTAATAGTTTGTAAAAGTTCACTTTTAGTTGATAAATAAGTTTCCTCTTTTGGTAGCATTAAATTATAACCACCAGCTGAACCTCTTGGAATAATCGTAATTTTTTGAACATCGTTAGCGCCTTCTAATTTAAGGCCTACAACCGCATGTCCCGCTTCATGATAAGCCACGGTTCTCTTTTCTTTATCAGTATATTTTTTACTCTTTTTAGCTGGTCCCATAAGTACTCGATCATGAGCCTCATCGATTTCAGCCATCGTAATTTCTTTTTTACCTCTTCTAACGGCTAATAAAGCTGCTTCATTAAGTAAGTTTTCCAAATCAGCACCACTAAAGCCCACGGTTCTTTTAGCAATGTGTTTCATCGTAACGTTTTTGGCAAATGTCTTGCCCTTAGCGTGGACATTTAAAATTTCTTCTCTACCTTTAACGTCAGGAATATTAACAGTAATTTGTCTATCAAAACGTCCAGGTCTAAGTAATGCTGGATCTAAAACATCAGGTCTATTAGTAGCCGCAATGATGATAATACCTTCATTCGCACCAAAACCATCCATTTCCGTTAATAATTGGTTTAAAGTTTGTTCTCTTTCATCATGACCGCCGCCTAAACCAGCGCCTCTTTGACGACCAACCGCATCGATTTCATCGATAAAGATTAAACAAGGGGCACTTTGTTTCGCTTGTTTAAACATATCACGAACACGGCTCGCACCAACACCGACAAATAATTCCACAAACTCTGAACCACTGATAAAGTAGAAAGGTACGTTCGCTTCACCAGCTACCGCTTTAGCTAGTAAAGTTTTACCCGTTCCTGGAGGGCCGACTAATAAAACACCCTTAGGAATTCTCGCCCCCATTTGGGTAAATTTCTTCGGATTTTTCAAGAAGTCAATTAATTCAGAAACCTCTTCTTTTTCTTCCGTAAGACCAGCGACATCTTTAAAAGTAACCTTAGTTTCTCCACCGCTTAATCGGGCTTTTGAACGGCCAAAATCCATTGATTTATTATTGCCACCCATCTGTCTAGTAATAAACCAGAAGCCAACACCAATTAATAAAACCATTGGTAAAACTTGAATTAAAAATAATAGTAACGTACTAGATTCGGGATCCGTAATCGTCGTCATTTTAAAACCAGTTTTATCTTCAGCTTCTAATAATTTAACCATTGTTTCATTGGTAAGCGGCATATTAAAAGTAAATGATTCATTATTGTTATACCCTTTTAACTTACCAGAAATAATATAAACACTGCCCCTACTTTTAGGCGTAACCGTTATTTCTTTAACCTCTTTTTTCGCAACCTTATCGGTAAATTCTCCATAAGTAAATTCATGGACTTCTTTATTTAATGAACTAAATACCATCATAATACAAAGTAAGAAAATGGCTAAAAAAAGATATGGTAAAAGTCCTCTTTTAATTGCTTTTTTATTCATCGTTTGCCTCCCTCTCTTTAAAGATACCTCACTATTATATCATACTTTTCATCTTTTTGTTTATCAAATTTTGATTTTTTTAAACCGGCTATCCACAGAATGTTATCATCACTATCCACTAATAGGGGCCATAAATCTCTTTCCTCTTTCGGTGTCTTTTCATCAATGAAAATATCTTTAACCTTTTTACGGCCATTTAACCCTTTAATTTCAATCTTATCGCCATCAATTTTCGATCTAATATATAAAGGCATTTTAACCTCTTTACTATTTAATTTTAAAGTATAATTACTATTATCTATCGCCTCATCAATTATTTGCATCGTTTTACCATTAGGTAACGTTGTTTTATCCACAAGTTCAATTTTATAATTTGATTTATCTTTTTCTTTCATAATATAAAAATCGTTATAAGCTTTAACCGCATATTTGTGATTCGGTAGTGAGACCATTTGATTAGGCTTATCACTCATAATAATTTTAAATATTAATTTACGATGTTTATCCGTAATTAATTCTAAATCTTTCGGATAATTAATTTTAATAATTTCACCGATAATTTTTATTTGCATTAATTCATCTAATTGTTTAAACGCTTCAATATTTAATTTTTTACGTTTATAAATTTCATGAAAATAGTTCATCGCTTCTTTATTAATATAATCTTCATACATTAAAGTAAGCTTACTAAACTTATAAAACTTTTCATGAACTTTTTCATCTTCAGCTTTTAAATTAGGAACAATGTATTTACGAAAACGATTGCGAGTATATTTATCACTTTCATTTGAAGCATCAATTCTAAACGGAATGCCATTTTCACAAGCATACTTTTCAATTTCTTTTTTCGTATAATGAATAAGCGGCCTTAAAATCGTATAATCTTTTTTTTCGATTTTTTCACTAAATCCCGCATAACTTTTAAAATCGGCCCCTCTGACGATCCGCATTAAAATGGTTTCCATCAAATCATCACCATGATGGGCTGTCAATAAGTGTTTGGCTTGACACTCTTTAACGCATTTTTCAAAAAAAGCATATCTTTTGTCTCGCGCATCTTGATGAAAGTTCTTTTTATTATAAGATTTAATGGTCATATATTTGAAAATTATACCTTTTTCTTCACAATAAGCTTTAACCATCTTAGCTTCTTCATCACTTTCACTTCGAAGCTTATGATTAACATGAGCACAAACTACATTTAGATGTAATTTAGCTTTTAAGCTATCGACTAGGTGCAGTAAAGTCATCGAATCTGGGCCTCCAGACACTGCGACGACTACCGTTTCATTTTCTAAATTTTTCTCCAGCATTTTCATAGCTTCATTCATTACTATCCCCCCAATTAATTGGTTTAATTCCCTGACTAACTAAAAAATTATTGGTTTTCGAAAATGGCTTGCTGCCAAAAAAACCTCGGTTAGCTGAAAGTGGTGAAGGATGGACACTTTCAATAATATAATGTCTTTTATTGGTAATTAATTCTTTTTTACTACGGGCATAACTACCCCATAAAATAAATACCACTGGTTTTTCTCTTTCATTTAAAAGTTTAATTAAATCATCGGTAAAAGTTTCCCAGCCTTTGCCTTTATGCGAAAGCGGAGTATCTTTAACTACCGTCATAATCGAATTTAATAAAAATACGCCTTCTTTGGCCCAATCCGTTAAATCGTTATTGGTTCTAATAATTCCTAAATCATTTTTTAATTCTTTAAAAATATTATCGAGAGATGGTGGTCTTTTAACGCCTTTACGAACAGAAAAAGATAGTCCATGCGCTTCGTGCTCGCCATGATAAGGATCCTGGCCTAAAATCACCACTTTAACTTTATCATAATCAGTATATCTTAAAGCATTGAAAATATTTTTATACTCAGGATATATCGTCTTATGGCCATATTCATTTTTAATAAAAACACCTAAATCTCTAAAATATGGTTTTTTCATTTCATCTTTTAAAACTTCATCCCATTTTTTATTAATCATGAAACCCACCTCTTTTTATATTTTACCATATTTTGTATGATAATTCATTATTTCTCTTCGTAATTTATACATCGCATAGATATTAAGCAACGCTAAAATCGCTACTAAACTATCGACAAAGGCCCATATGATTGTCGGCGAAGTTATGGTTCCTAGTAATACACTTAAAGGCACTAGATATTTTAAAAGATAAATGTTTCCTTTATTAAATAAAAATTTTAAACTCGACTCACAATAATAATAGCCCGTTAAAATCGTCGAAAAAGAAAATAGTAAAATACATAAAACTAAAAGGATATTGCCGAAAAATCCAAAGTGATAATTAAAAGCAAAACTAGTTAGTTCAATCCCATTGGGATTATCTATTTGAATATTATTATAATCGAAAATTAAAATCATAAAAGCCGTCGCTGTACAAATTAAGATGGTCGTTATATAAACTCCTAAAACTTGAACATAACCGCTTTTCGAACCATTGGTACTATTAGAAGCACTAGCAGCAATACCCCCTAGTCCAATACCTGATTCATTGGAAAAAATCGCTCTTTGAATGCCGATTAAAATGACAACCACAAAGCCACTAAAGAAAGGTCTAACATTAAAAGCACTTTTAATTATTATCTGCACCACATGAGGTAGTAAATCTATGTGTCTAAAAATTACTAAAAGCGCCAAAAATATATAAAGTAAGGCCATAAAAGGCACCATTTTATCAGTCACCTTCGTGATTTTATTAATGCCGCCTTTTACAACTATAAAAGCAAGCAAAGCTAAAATAAGACCTAACCATAAATGATTATTATTAAATATCATATCCGCCGAGGTAGCAATCGTATTCGACTGAATAGGAATAAACCCAATTAAATAAGCAACAATCACAATTAACGCATAAAGATAAGCCAGGTGTTTGTTATTTAAACCTTTTTTAATATAATGAGATGGGCCACCAATATTTTTGTTAACATCTTTATATTTGATGGCTAATAAAGTTTCCGTATAGGCTAAAACGCCAGATATAATCGCAATAACCCACATCCAAAAAATAGTTCCCGGCCCGCCTATATAAATAGCTAAGGCGACCCCAGCAATACTGCCGACCCCAATTCGCCCAGCTAAAGTTAAAAATAAAGTTTTAATTGGGGTGAGTCCTTGTTTATTATTTTTTTTAAGGGCTTTTATAATTTTAATAAATCGCAGTTGAGGAAATTTTAATTTAAAACTGAAATATAGACTAGAAGCGATAATCAAAACCGTTACTATCGCCCATAAAACATCTTTGATATTTGTTAACAAAATAATCACCAAAACATTTTATGCTTTGATGATTATTTTTATTTTTTTCTGTTTTCTAATATATGCTTATTTAAAGTTAATACTTTGTTTTTATTTTGATGAACACCTAAATGCAGTTTCGGTTTAACATGCGGTCCATGATAGTCGCTACCACCACTAATCAGCATATCTTCATCATGGGCCAAACGCTTTAAAGCTTTGGAAAATTCGTGATTATGATGCGGATGATAAACTTCAATACTATCCATACCTAATGATTTAAGATATTTAATATATTCTTTTAAAGTATCTAAATCTAATCTTAAACTGATAGGATGTGCGAGACTAACATAACCACCAGCTTCTTTAATTAATGCGATAACCTCTTCATCGTAAATTTTGGGAATGGTTTCTCTTACTTGTTCATGGGTATTAATCAAATATTTATCAAAAGCTTCATTACGACTTTTTACATAGCCATACATTAATAACAAACGCGCAATATCGTTACGTCCAAAATTATTTTTTTGATAAATTTGCTTAATATCTTCCTTAGGAAACTCAATTTTGTATTGTTTTTTTAAAATTCTAAGTTGTCTACTTATGGAAAGATAATCTATTTCTTTTCTTTTGGCAACTATTGGCATAATAGCGGGATAATCTAAATCAAATTCATAACCTAAAATATGTAATCTATTTTTTTGGGCTTTAAATCTTTTAGGTTTTACACTAGCAGTAAGTTCAATTCCAGGAATAAAATTAAGCATACTAGGATTGTTTTCTAGATAATCAACCATTTCTTTGGCCCCTTTTATAGTATCATGATCAGTGATAGCAAAAGTGTTAAGACCCAGCATTTTAATTTTGTCATGAATATATTCTGGTGAATATTCACCATCTGAAGCCGTTGTATGAATGTGCATATCAGTATCAATATATTTAGTCATCCTTATCCCTCCTTATAAATTATTGGCAATTTCTACAAAAACTTGTAGTGGTATCGCTTCAGCACGTACTGACAAATCGAAATTGTATTTTTTTAATATTTCTTCAATTTTATTTAAATCATATGCTTTTAAATTGTTTCTTAAAGTTTTTCTTTTTTGTCTAAAACTATCCCTAATTAGCTTGAAAAAAACATCTTCATTTTTTAAAGGCAACTTTTTTTCTTTTTTTACTAGTTCTATTACAATACTATCTACTTTTGGTTTCGGCATAAAAACATTTTTACTAACATCAAATAGTTTTTTTATTTCAAAATAATAATTTAAAAAAATTGATAAAGAATTATATTCTTTCGTATTAGGTTTAGCTTTAAATCTATCGCCGACTTCTTTTTGGACCATCACCACGATTTTATCAATTGGTAATTTATCCTCAATTAATTTGACGATAATGGGTGTCGTGATATAGTATGGAAGATTGGCCACGACATATAGTTTTTTAAAAGTGTATTTTATTAAATCTTTTTTTATATCGCGTTTTAAAAAGTCATCATAAATAATGTCGGTATTGTTATGGATATTAGTTTCTAAAATTGGTTTAACACTTTCATCGATTTCATAAGCTAAAACGTTTTTCGCGTGCTCACCTAATAGATTCGTTAAAGATCCCACTCCTGGGCCTATTTCAAGGACCAAAGTATTTTTATCGATATTGGCTTTTGAAACAATGTTTAAAATGACATTTTTATCCACGATAAAATTTTGTCCATATTTTTTTTTAAAATGAAAATTTTGGTTATCTAAAATTGTCTTCATTTTATTAGGTGAATATTCCATACTGGCCTCCTTAAGCCCTATTATAACATTTTTTTTGATGAAAAAAAAGGGATTACCATCCCCATCTTTGCACATTATATGCGGCCTTTTCATCAGTTATCTCATAAAGTTCTTCTGAGTGTTCCGATACAAACGCTAAATCCATAAGCACTTCGCCTCTGGCCCATGCATGACGCATAGCTGAGCCGGTATCCAAAACTATGGCGGTAAATTCTAAAGCTTTACTATTTACCTTAATAATAGTCCCGCAAGGAAATTTATTTAAAGAAGCGGCTAAAATACGAACGTCACCATATTCTCTATCGTTATAAATCGTCCCATCTTTAGTTAAACTCCATGAAGCACCTTCATAAGTCTTACATGATACTAATCCCTCTTTATTGCAGCCTTCGCAGTCGGCCCCATAGCCGGTCATTTTACCGACGAATTTGCCATAATCACCAGTTCCCACTTCCACTACTTTATCAGTGGGTGATTCCAAAGTTAAAACCTTACCACTTTGTAAATTGGTATAGGTTAAACCTTTTTTACCTTCTTGCGCGGTAACTTTTACATCTTTTGGCAATTTATCACTATATTTTGTAATCGTTTCATAAGCAGTAGCATTAATCTGCATAGCAGCATTTTTTGTATGGTCAGTATTTTGAACTGCTGTAACATCTTGAAATTCAAATATTCCTAAGACTATACTACAAGCAATTGATGCCCATTTTGTAATCAGCCCCAGTAAATAACTATTCATAGTTCCTCCTACTTTCCAAATTGAAACGTGGATTATTATAACATAATGTTTTATTTTATGTCAAATATGCGTTTAGCATTAAGCGTCGTTTGTTTTAAAACTTCATCTATATCGAGGTTTTTGATTTCGGCAATTTTTAAAGCGACATAATATATATTTTTCGGTTCATTTTTTTGTCCACGATAAGGTTCTGGCGTTAAATACGGGCTATCGGTTTCTAAGACAAAGTATTTTAAGTCTATTTTTTTCACAATTTCTTTTAATTTTTTTTCGTTTTTAAAAGTTAAAACTCCGCCTATTCCAAAAGTAATATTTAAGGGGATAAATCTTTTAGCCATTTCTAAACTTCCACTATAGCAGTGTAGGTTACATTTGATATTTTGCTCTTTTTCCTTTTGTAAAATTTCATAAGTATCTAATATGGCATCTCTAGAATGAATCACAATCGTTTTCTTATATTTATTGGCCAAATGAATTTGTTTAATGAAAAGTTCTTTTTGTTTATCTTTATTTTCACTAGTATAGTGGTAATCTAAACCGATTTCCCCAATACCAACTATTTTAGGGTGCGTTAAAAAACTTTCAATTAGTTTTAAATCTTCATTGGTATATGTATCAGCAAATTCAGGATGAATGCCAATGGTTCCGTAAATATTATTATGCTTTTCACATAAGGCAATTACGTCCTTAACATCAGCTGGACTAGCTGTACTTACTATCATTATATTGTTTTTCATATTTTTTATGACTTTTGAAGCATCATCATAATCTTCTTTACCTAAATGGCAATGTGTATCAATCATCATTTTGAACCACCTAAAAAGATTATACCATATTTAGCATAATCTTTAATGTCGTTTTATATAAATAAACCTTATAAAACAACTTACTATAAATATTAAATAAGCATAATCTAAAGTTGAACCTTGCTTTACTACTTTAACAACTAAAGCGATTATTAAGAGTGTTAATAATCCACAGATAATACTACTTTCTTTGTTTTTTGTAAGCATTTAAATTTCTCCTTTTTATCCGTACTTTAACACTATAACATTATATGTTAGTAATTTCAAACCTTTTTAATCGACAATTTACAACATTTTACAAAGATTAAATAATATCAGCAAAAAAACACCATATTTGGTGCTTTTAATCCTTAAAATTTATTTTATTTTTTCTTTAATATAATTAGTTATTTCCTCGACTTTTAAAGTCTCTTGCTGCATGGTATCTCTATCTCTAATCGTGACAGTTCCATTATTAAGGGTATCATCATCAACCGTTATACAAAATGGCGTTCCCATCACATCTTGTCTACGATATCTTTTGCCAATACTACCTGAAGCATCAAATGACACCGCAAATTCTTCAGTTAATTGTTCAAATAGTTCATTAGCTTTATCAGTGTGCATTTTTTTAATTAAAGGAAGAATAGCTACTTTATAAGGGGCGAGCTTTGGTGAAAAACGCATTACTTCTCTGGTTCCATTTTCAAGCTCTTCTTCATCATAAGCTTCAAATAAGATAGCAAGGGTTAATCTATCGGCCCCAATCGTTGATTCTATAATATAAGGAATATATCTTTCATTGGTTTCAGGGTCGATAAATTCCATCGACTCCCCAGAATACTCTTGATGTCTCGATAAATCATAATCCGTACGATTGTGGGTCCCACTAATTTCCCCAAAGCCAAATGGAAATTTATATTCAATATCACAAGCCGCTTTTGCATAATGGGCTAATTTCTCGTGATCATGATAACGTAAATTTTCTTCTTTGATGCCTAAAGACATCAAATATTCTTTCGCGTAGTTTTTATAAAATTCATATAGTTTACTATCTTCCCCTGGCTTACAAAAAGTTTGAAATTCCATTTGGTCAAATTCGATAGTTCTAAAAGTAAAATTTCCTGGGGTAATTTCATTTCTAAAAGCTTTCCCAATTTGACCAATACTAAATGGTAAATTACTTCTTGTTGTTCTTTTTACATTTAAATAATTCACATATTCCCCTTGAGCATTTTCAGGCCTTAAATAGACAATACTTTTATCATCTTTGATAACGCCTCGACTAGTTTCAAACATTAAATTAAACTCTCTAATATCAGTAAAATCGGATTTCCCACAAACTGGACAAGGTATCTTTTTTTCTTTAATAAAATCAACCATGTCTTCACTAGTCATATTATCAGCTACCGCTGTGGCATCAAAATCATCGATTAAATTATCAGCTCTAAATCTATTTTTACAGTGCTTGCAATCTACTAATGGGTCACTAAAAGAACTAGTATGCCCACTAGCTTCCCAAACCATTGGATTCATTAAAATATCGGCATCAATTTCATAGGCTGTTTTATTTTTTTGAATAAAATATTTTCGCCATGAATCTTTGATGTTATTTTTTAATTTCGCACCAAGTGGTCCATAATCCCATGTATTGGCCAAACCACCATAAATTTCACTACCTTGAAAAATAAAACCTTGTGCTTTACATAAATTAACCATTTTTTCCATTGTTATTTTTTTCATAGTTCCTCCCATATCATTCTGTATTGATAATCATTCGTTATCTACCTAAACTCTTTAATACGGCATTATATGAAATGGCC
>CANQAO010000017.1 GCA_947589375.1 uncultured Bacilli bacterium
TATGCAAGGAAAAAATGTTAAATCATTTTTGCAAGGGGTCTATTTTAGGATAGAGCCCTATTTTTCTGCAATAAATTTTTTAGTTTCACATAATTTATATTAAAATTATTCATCCCGAATAAGATTGTGGTACAAGCAGTCGTTAAAGATAATCAATAGTATGCATTATTTTAATTAAATAGAATATACTATAAATGTATACTATTTGACATTTTCATAAAAATATAGTATATTGATATTGCACTTGAAAAAGTGTGAAAATGTTTCTCGCTTCCGGGTGGCTAGCGAGTAATAAATAATCCCGGTCGACAATGTTTCTCGCTTCCGGGTGGCTAGCGAGTAATAAGTGATCCCGGTTGAAAATGCAAGAAACTTCATCAATATGATGGAGTTTTCTTTTGTTCTATACTATATTATTAGTAGGGGGATGATATTTATGGAAATTAAAACAGGTTATTTATATCATATTAAAGATAAATATTTTGATATTGTTGATGATGAAACTTTAATGCAAAATCATGAAAAAGGTAAGAAAAGGCCAACATATTTTACCATTAAAGATAAAGATATATTATGGTTTATACCTGTTAGTTCTAAAGTGGAGAAATACAAAAAGATAATTAATAAAAAGATAGAAAAATATGGATTTTGTAATACGATATTAATTGAGAAAATTTTTGATAAGGATGCGGCTATATTATTACAAAATGCTTTTCCAACATTAGAAAAATATATTGACCATGTACATACATTAGATGGAAAACCTGCTAGGGTGCCAAAAAAATTGGAAAAGATTATACTTGATAATTTTAAAAATTTAATGCAGCTTCATAGTCGGAAAATAAAAGTATTCTTTACAGATATAGATAAAATAAAAGAAAAAATGTTAGAAGAAATAAAGTAAATTGTAAATAAGTTATTTTAAAAACAATATTTTATAAATTTAAAATTATTCATCCCGAATAAGATTGTGGTACAAGCAGTCGTTAAAGAAGAGATGAATAAATATAGTTTATCTAAAAAATGACTTGGAGTTTTATCTCTAAGTCATTTTAATTTACTTTTAAGGTTATAAGTGATAAAATGTTAAAAGTAGAGGAGTAGCACTATGAAAGACACATATCAAAAGAGTATCAGTGAAATAATGGAAGAATTTAATGCTTCCAAAAGAGGCCTTACCAATAAAAAAGCTAGACAACTTTTAAGACAAACGGGTCATAATACTTTATCCGATACTAATAAAACCACGAAACTACAATTATTTTTTAAACAATTTCAAAATATCATGATCATCTTATTATTAATAGTTGGTGTTTTATCATTAATCTATTCTATCGTTAATAAAAGTGATTTTTTAGAACCCATTGTTATATTAGGAACTAGTATTTTAAATTGTTTTATGGGTTTTCTGCAGGAATCCAAAGCCGAAGATGCCATTGGTAAATTAAAAAAATATACCGCGAATTATGTAACCGTTAAACGTAATAATCGCTATCGCCAAATCGAGGCGCAAAATTTAGTGGTTGGGGATTACATTGTTTTAGAAAGTGGCGATAAAATTCCGGCCGATGGGCGAATAATCAAAAGTTATTTTGCCAAAGTCGATGAATCAATTTTAACTGGTGAAAGTATGACTGTCGATAAAACTGCAGATGTTATCGAAAAAAAGGTTGCTATTTCCGAACGAAAAAACATGATTTATTCGGGAACAGTTTTAATCGCCGGAAAAATTGAAGCTATTATCGTCGCCACCGGCATGCACACAGAACTTGGTAAAATTGCCAAAGCGATGAATGAAACTACCGAACCATTAACGCCACTTCAAATTAAAATTCAAAAAATTAGCCGGTTTATTACAGTTATAGCTGCTTTTTTAGTGGCATTAGTTCTTGGTTATGGCCTTATCAATCATTATGATATTTTAAGCATTGTCATGTTATGCGTTTCGATGATTGTCGCTTCAGTACCTGAGAGTTTACCGATTGCGATTACGGCGACTTTAACCATTGGCGTCAATCAAATGGCCAAAGAAAAATCCATCGTTCGTAACTTAGCCGCTATTGAAACTTTAGGTTCCACAAATATTATCTGTTCCGATAAAACTGGAACCCTAACTAAAAATAAAATGGAAGTTGTCAAAATTTTTGCGTCGAATAAAGAAATCGAAGATTTAAAAGCAGAAGATAAATTAATTCAAATTATGAGCCTTTGTAATACCGCTACTTTAGATAACCATAATGTTTATTGTGGTGACGCGGTAGATGTGGCTTTGAAAAATTGCCTAGTAGATAGCGGTATCAAAGAATTAAAAGATAAAAAAATAGCCGAGCTACCTTTTGATTCCAATCGTAAAATGATGAGTACCATTTTTAATCATGAACAAAAGACTATGTTATATACCAAAGGTAGTTTGGAATCTATCTTAAAAAAATGCAACCATATTTTAATTAATAATCAAGTCGTAGAACTGACAAATGATTTAAAAAAACTTTATCGTAAACAGGAAAAAAACATGTCCAAAATAGCTTTAAAAGTTTTAGCTTTGGCTTATAAAGAGATTAAGGGTAAACACACTGATGAACAAAGTTATTTAAAAGAAGAAGATAATTTAATTTTAGTTGGTTTAGTTGGTTTAAAAGATCCCGTTAGAAGTAATATTGCCGAGTCTATTCAAACTTGTCTAAAGGCGCATATTAGGCCGATTATGTTAACGGGTGATAATCTACCCACGGCTTATTCTATAGCTAAAGAAGTGGGCATTTGTCAAACCGAAAAAGAATGTTTAAATGCTTCAGAATTAGATGGCCTTAATAACCGCGAACTCATTAAAATTATCAAAAAACATTCGGTGTTTGCCAGAGTAAGCCCAGAACATAAACTACAAATTGTCAGTGCCCTTCAAAAACAAGGCTTAGTTGTCGCAATGACGGGGGATGGAGTTAACGATGCTCCCGCTTTAAAAAAAGCCAATGTGGGTGTCGGTATGGGCAAAAGCGGTACCGATGTTACCAAAGATGTTGCCGATATCATTCTTTTAGATGATAGTTTTAATACTATCACCACCGCCATTAAAGAAGGAAGACGAATTTATGATAATGTCATCACGAATATCTTATATAACTTATCTAG
This sequence comes from uncultured Bacilli bacterium, assembly GCA_947589375.1. Taxonomy (GTDB): domain Bacteria; phylum Bacillota_I; class Bacilli_A; order RF39; family UBA660; genus Coprosoma. The sequence goes on from CANQAO010000017.1 coordinate 3,130, forward strand.
TAATTTTACCGAAATCATCATTATCTTATTTGGAATGTTTACAGGAAAAGGGATAATTTCCGCTATCCATGTTTTGTATATCGACTTAGTGGCCGATACTTTACCATCAATTACGCTGGCGTTCGAAGGAGCTTCTAAAGATGTCATGGAAAGAAAACCTAATGGTTTAAATAAACCAATTTTTACGCCATTTTTCCTCGCTTTTTTAATCACTTCAGTAGTTATTGAAACTTTTGTCGGTTTATTTGTTTATTTTCATTTTTTGCCTTTTGGTCACGCTCTCGCCCAAACTTTAACTTTATTATGTATTATTATCAATGAATTTATTTTCGCATATAATTGCCGTTCTTTAAAAGAACCAATATATCAAAGAGGTTTGTTTAGTAATAAATATTTAAATGCCGGGATATTAATTTTATTAATAATTCAGTTAATTGTCTTTTTCACCCCAATTGGTTTCATTTTCGGTTTAACCTCTATTACTATGCTTGAGTTTGTTTATGTGGTTATTGTTAACATTATGGCTTTTGTAATTATTGAACTTTTAAAACCACTATTAACGAAAATCTTTAAAGATGAATAAAAGTGTATATAGTTGTTGTTTTAACCTAAAAGTGATAAAATTACTTATTAGAAAAGAGTGTGTTTTATGAATTTAGCGGTAACGTTTTTACTATTTTTAATGTTTTCCTTTTTAGGCTGGCTTATCGAAGAAGTTTATACTTATGCTGACGAAGGTAAAATTACTAATAGAGGTTTTTTACTCGGACCTATTTGTCCAATTTATGGAGTGGGGGCCTTATTAATTGTTTTTCTTTTAGAAAAATATAACAACGATATTTTAGTTTTATTTGTGATGTCGACTATTTTAGGGGCTCTATTAGAATACATAACGAGTTATTTAATGGAAAAAATATTTAAAGTTCGTTGGTGGGACTATAGTAATAATAGATATAATATCAATGGCCGTATTTGTTTATCAGCCAGTGTTATTTTTGGCTTTTTAGGTGTGATCACAGTTTATCTTTTAAAACCAGGTCTTTCTGCCCTTTTATACCTTTTACCGAAAATGGTCATCATTATTTTGGCGATTGTTTTAGCTCTAGTGTTTATCACTGATATTATTATTTCTGGGAACGTTATTTCGAAAATTAATAAAGTTGACTTAAGTGGCGCGCGCGATGTCACTGATGAAATTACTAACAGAGTTCGTAAAACTTTAACCAAACATTCATTTTTTACTAGACGTTTGGCCAATGCTTTTCCCAATTTTAAAGTTAAATTAAAAAAATTAAAAAAATAGTATAAAAAAATATTATCTTCTCAGAATATAATTGAGGAGGAAAATTATGAAAAAGTTTTTATTAATAATGTTATCTAGTTTATTTATCTTGACAGGTTGCGGAACCGATATGGACAATACTCCAACTAAAAAAGTCGAAGCTTTTTTAAATAATTATCAGACTTTAAATGATGATGTTTTAGAAGATTTAGATACCACTTTAACGGCCGACACCACTTTAACTGATGATGAAAGAAAGAAATATCATGATTTTATGGAAAAACATTATCAAGATATGAAATATGAAATTAAAGATGAAACAATCGATGGCGATAAAGCTACTGTCGATGCGGAAGTAACGGTCAGAAGTTATGCACATGCCGTTAATGAGGCGGAAAACTATAAAAGTGAAAACGAAGCTGAATTTCAAGGTGATGATGGAAACTATGATGCCACCTTATTTAGTAATTATCGTTTAGAAGAATTAGAAAAAGTAACGGATACCGAAACCTATACTATTACTTTTAATCTAACTAAAGAAAATGATGAATGGAAACTAGACGAATTAAGCGATGAAGATTTAAATAAAATAAATGGACTATATGCTGGCTAATATAGTCTTTTTTTGACTTTTGTCATAAAAATGATATATTATATAATGGGTGATGTAAATGAAGAAGTTTCCCTTACAATTGTTGTTATCGATTCCAGTGGTGGTGATGACAATCGTTTTAACTATTTCATTTGTTAATATCATTGATAGTAAAAGCCATAAAATAATGACGTCTAAAATAGATAATATAACCATATTTAATAAAATGGCGGTGCCTAAATATACACCTGTAAACCCAGAAACTAAGGTACAAACCCCTAAAGTTAAAGTCGCGACTATTAATGATAAAGAAGATGGCCAACGTAAGCGCGCCGATAATACCAAACCAAGTAACATTGCCGATGCCCGTAAACAATATGAAGCCAGTGGTCGTTCGTTTGGTATTGATGTCTCAAAATGGGATGGTAATATTAATTGGCCTGTGGTTAAACAAAGTGGCGTCGAGTTTGCCATGATTAGAGTAGGCTATCGCGGAACTGAAACTGGGGCCATCATGATAGATCCTTATTTTTCAAAGAATATAAAAGGCGCTTTAGCTAATGGTATCCATGTTGGGGTTTACTTTTATTCAGTAGCTAAAAATGAAATGGAGGCTTTAGAAGAAGCTAAAGTTGTCGTAGACCAGATAAAACCATATCGCATTAATTATCCAGTAGCTTTTGATTTAGAAACTTTTAATCGTGATAGACTATCCGGAGTTAGTAATGACCAGTTAAATAAAAATGCTGTCGCCTTTTTAAATTATATTAAGGGTCAAGGCTATACACCAATGCATTATGGTAGTAAAAGTCGCTTTGGTTCTATATGGAATATGAGCACGTTAAACAATTATAAAATATGGCTAGCTCATTATGCTGATAAGACAGATTATCGTGGCAAGTACAACATGTGGCAATATACTAGTAAAGGAATTGTCCCTGGTATTAGTAGTAATGTCGATATGAATATCGCTTATTTTAAATTATCACCTAATGCTACTGATCAAGCCAAAAATGAAGATGAACTCAATGCTAATTCCAATGAAGAAGTAATTAAAAATACGCACTTTAATGCGGTTAATGAAGAAGTTATAACCACGGCCAATGTGAATTTCAGGAAGTCACCAACGACGGATTTTGATAATAAAATTTACGATGATCCAATTCCTAAAGATACTAAAATGTTGCGAATTGGTGTTAGTGATAATGGCTGGGCCAAAGTTATATATAACAATATTACAGGCTATATATCTAATGAATATTTAACATTAGTTATAGAAGAATCCGATAAAATAGAAAGCTAACATGATTTAGCTTTTTTTCTTCACACTATTTGACGGTTTTAAAGCTTTTTTCCCTTAAAATACTTTGCCTTTTAAAATAAAACAGTTTATACTGAAAATGTAAGGTGATTAATATGAAGACAAAGTATTTAATGTTAGATATTTTTCTAATTACCTCATTACTCGTTTTAGCGGTGGTTATAAACGTGTCTTTTTCGCATATTTTAGAAAATAATATAAAAATGTCCGAAATAACTAGAGCTAATAATGAACTTGTGTATAATGATTCAACGAAGCCTATTTATAATGACGTTACTGGCGAAACTCATCGCACGATTGAATATACTGAAGGTAAATCATATGGAATTGATGTTTCGGCTTGGCAAGGTAAAATTGACTGGGCCAAAGTTAAACAAAGTGGCACTGAATTTGCGATTATTAGAGTAGGTTTCCGTGGTTATGAAAAAGGGGACATTAATATCGATAAATATTTCTATACGAATATGAATGGTGCTTTAGCTAATGGTATCAAGGTCGGGGTTTATTTTTATTCGGCGGCTAAAAATGAAAAGGAAGCGATTGATGAAGCTAAATTTGTCGAAGATAAAATAGAACCTTATCGTAATTTAATTACTTATCCAGTCGTCTTTGATTTAGAAAAAATTAACTTAGATAGATTAACAGGTATTAGTGGCACCCAAGTGACGAAAAATGCGATTGCTTTCTTAGACCATATTCAAAATGCTGGCTATACACCAATGTTTTATACTGGTATCATCCACACTCGTATTGCCTGGCACATGGATAAATTAGAAAAATACCCTATATGGTTAGCCGACTATGTTGATAAAACAAATTATCAAGGCAAATATGATATGTGGCAATATACCTCGAGTGGTAAAGTTAAAGGTATTAGTGGCCGCGTTGATTTAAATGTCGCTAACTTTAAAGTCTTAGTTAGTGAAAATGATATAGCGAATGACAAAGTTATTCAAAATATGAAATTTAATAAAGTAAATGATACCGTTACCGTCACTACTTTTGCTAATTTCCGCAAATCCCCAACGGCCGAATTAGAAAATAAAATAACTGATTCCATTCCCGCGGGCACCAAATTAAAAAGATTAGCAGTTAGTGAAGATGGCTTATGGTCCAAAGTTATATATAAAGATAATGTTGGTTATATCTTTAGTAATTATGTTACTAATAAACCGAAAATGATTTAACTAGAAAAATTTCTAGTTTTTTCTTTTAATAAAACCTTTTTACTTTTCATACAATTATCTAGGTGATCAAGGTGAAAAAGCTCTTACTATTACTCTTGTTATTTATTCCGTTTAATGTACATGCCTTTACTTCTAATGCTAAAGGGGCAATTTTAATGGATACGGATAGCCATCGTATTTTATATGCTAAAAACGCACATTATACTCAAAGTGTTGCTTCGATTTCGAAAATCATGACGGCGATGGTTGCTATTGAAAGCAAGAATCTTCAAACGCCGATAACTATTGGCAATGAAGTTTTAAAAGCCCATGGTTCAGGTGTTTATATTAAACCGGGTGAAGTTTTAACCCTTGAAGATTTGCTTTATGGTCTTATGCTTAGAAGTGGCAATGATGCCGCTTTAGCTATTGCGACATACGTATCTGGCGATGTTCAAAAATTTACGGCTAAAATGAATGAGCTCGCACAAAAGATAGGCATGCAAGATACCGTATTTAATAATCCTAGTGGATTAGATGAAGAAAAAGGCAATATTTCTTCCGCTTATGATATGGCCCTATTAATGAGTTATGCCATGCAAAACAAAAACTTTAGAGAAATCGTCAAAACCAAAGTATATAAACTTAAAACTAATAAAAATGTCTATGTTTGGCATAATAAAAATAAACTTTTAAATACTTATCGTTATACGACAGGGGGCAAAACGGGATATACTAAAAAAGCTAAACGCACTTTAGTCACTACGGCTTCCAAAGATGACTTAAATTTAACGGTCGTTACGCTTAATGATGGTAGTGACTGGAAAGATCACCAAGCTTTATATGAAGAAGCTTTTAAAAAATATGCTTCCTACACTTTAATCGATAAAGGGAATATTAGTGTTTTAGGTGAAGATTATTATAAAAACGATACTTTATTTATTAAAAAGGATTTTAAATATCCACTATTAGAAAGTGAAAAAGAAGCCATTACCTTAAAATATAAATTAACGAAAAGAAGATATTTTACAAGTGGGACTAAAATCGGTGAAGTGATTTTATACATTGGTGATTCAAAAGTTAAAAGTCAGAATATTTATATTAATAAAAATAAATCTAAATTAACCTTTACGCAAAAAATAAAATCTTGGTTTAATGATAAATAAACTTTGGATATTTTTTATTATTTCTGGCTCCCTTTTTTTAATCATTAATGGTAAAGCTGATATTTTAAATTCCCAAATATTATCTAGTGGTAAAACAACTTTAGATTTAATTTTACAAATTTTTCCCTTACTGGCACTTTGGCTAGGAATTATGAATATTGCTAAAACGTCGGGGCTTTTAGATAAAACTTCTAAATTTATTTCTCCCTTACTGGCTAAACTATTTCCAGAAATTCCAAAGGGTCATGAATCTTTAGGTTTAATATCTTCCAATATTATTGCTAATCTTTTTGGCTTAGGTAATGCCGCCACCCCTTTTGGTTTAAAAGCGATGGAATCGCTGCAAAAATTAAATCCCAAAAAAAACGAAGCTACTAGGAGCATGATTACTTTTTTAGTCATCAATACTTGTGGTGTGACTCTCGTACCGACGACGATTATTTCCCTTCGCATGATGCATGATAGTACGGAGCCGACTAGTATCGTGGTGCCATGCATTATTGTTACTTTTTTATCGCTCATTATTGGTCTTATTATCGACAGACTTTTTTCGCGAAGGTATAAATGAAATTACTTTCAAATTTATTTATTCCCGTTTTAGTATTAACAATTATTATTTATGGAGCGAAAAAAAAGATCAATGTTTACGATAGTTTTTTAGAAGGGGCTAAAGAGGGACTGCCGATGATTATAAATATGTTCCCACCCCTTTTGGCCATGATCTTAGGGATTAATATTTTTACCAATAGCGGTTTAATCGATGAAATGTTTCAGTTTTTAAAGCCCTTTTTTTATTTTATTCATGTCCCTTTAGAAATTCTGCCAATCGCCGTTATGCGTCCTCTTTCTGGCAGTTTTGGTTTGGCCCTTTTAAATGATTTATATACCCTTTATGGGGTTGATAATTATTTAAGTATTTTAGCTTCGATTATTCAAGGCTCAAGTGATACTACTTTATACATTATTACATTATATTTTGGAACGATTGGAATTCAAAAAATTAGATATGCTTTATGGGCTGGTCTTTTAGCCGATTTATGTACCGTAATTTTAAGTTTGCTTATTGTCCCCTTGTTTTTTTAAAAAGACTTCGGTATAATTTTATTGGGTGGTTCCATGGAAAGATTACAAAAAATAATCGCTAATAGTGGTTTTTGTTCAAGAAGAAAAGCTGAAGAGTTAATTACTAAAGGTTTAGTTAGGGTTAATGGGGAAAAAGTTACTGACTTAGGCACTAAAGCTAAAGCTTCAGATATTATTACTATAGCTGGTAAAACTTTAAAAAATGAAGATAAAGAATATATTTTACTTTATAAACCACGAGGTGTGGTATCGACGACTAGTGATGATAAAGGCAGAAAAACAGTCATTAGTTTAATCGATACCGATAAAAGATTATATCCTATCGGCCGGCTAGATTACGATACGAGTGGTTTATTAATTCTTACTAATGATGGTGAGCTTACTAATTTACTTACGCATCCTAAAAATGAAATAACTAAAGAATATATTGTCAAAATAGATGAGGCAGTAAATCCTACTTTAATCAAAAAATTAAGTTCAGGAGTTATTATCGATGGGGAGAAAATGAAAGCTGATAGAGTTAAAATAAAAAAACTCGATAAGAAAAAAAAGAAAACCATTATCGAAATTGTTCTCCATGAAGGCAAATACCATGAAATTAAAAGAATGTTTGCTTCTCTTGGTTATGAAGTTACCGCTTTAAAAAGAGAAAAGTATGCTTTTTTGGATTTAAAAGGCTTAACAGCTGGTGAGTATCGCCACCTAACTATTAAAGAAGTTAAAAAATTATATAGTTTAATAAAATAACCACTTCATTTGAAGTGGTTTTAACTTGCCTTTTCTAATTTGATGATATGCGCTTTTGTCGGTTTCGCATATTTATTTTCAATATATTTAAAACACTCACTACTTTTAGTAAGTCTACTTTTACTTACCTTATGACATAAATAATCAACCATTTGATCATTAATATCCATTAAATCTGGTTTCTTTTCTTTAAGGGCTTCTTCTAAGACTGTGTAAGCGGTAACTTCACCATAAGGTGAGGTTATCATTGGATTAGTACCATCATATGATAAGGTAAATTTATCGTTTTCATTTAAAGCTAATGCTATATCAAATAATTCTGATAATGAAAGATTTGGACAATTACTTTTAAAATTACCATAAGCATTCTTTAGTAGAGTAACTGCCAAATGACATGAAGTTAATTCATATTTATTATTAAAAGTGGCCATTCCAGTTACTAATGAATGGTTAGCGTCATTGAAATAGGCGAAATAGAAATCTTTTTCATGGTTATTTTCTTTATATAAAGTATGTTCCATATCAAAGTATGGTGGGATAATATCGTGTAATGTTTTAGTTATCGATTCCGGGTCGGGATCCATTCAAACATTCCTCCTTTATAACTTTATTATAACAAATTATCTGCTATTTGCAAAATTTGTGCAAATTTGACATAATTTTGCAAAAAAAATAGGGAAAAACGCTTGACAAGCTATGGGGGGGATATAATGTAGATAGGTATATAAAAAGGCGTTATAGTGCTAATAAAGTATATGATTTATTATAATGTCTTAATATATACAAAACTATAAAGGAGGAGAAAAATGAAAAAAGTCTTGTTTGGAGGTATTGCTTTATTTACAAGCGTGTTATTTATGAACAATGTTCATGCAGAAGACCTTTGCACTGTTGCAGATGATGGTACTTTAAGTAGTCAATTATCTAGTTCTACTTGCTCTACAATTAATTTGGAAAATGGTAAAACTTACAATGGTTTTACAATTTCAAGAGATGTTACAATTGTTGGAAATGGAGCCACTGTTAACGGAACTATTGAAATAACAGGTGGAACAAAGGTTAAAATCAGTGACTTAACTATGAATGATACAAGCAAATCTAAAGATGATCCATATATTAATGTTACTTCTAGTTCAACCAATGTAGATCTTACACTATCAAAGGTTATAATCTATAATGGTAATAAAGACAATAGTCAAACTTTTACATCTGCTGGAACAGGAGTAAAAGTATCATATGGTGTAAAAGCAGGTACAAAAGTTACTATTGATAATTCTATTATCCACACAAAATATGCCGTTTGGATGGAAGGATCAAATAGTGATTTAATTGTTAACAATAGTGACCTTGCTGGATATGCTGCGCTTGATTTAACTTCAAGTTCACATCAAACAGAAAACAATAAAGTTACAATTAATCATAGTACACTTACAGGATATGCTATTGGTGAAAGTAAAAATTCTAATGATTATGGAACTATAGTTGTTGGCAACAAAAAGAATGTTACTATTGATATAATTAATAATTCTGTAATAACCAATAATTTTGCCAATGGAATAGATGCTAGAAGTGATTTAATATTAATTAGTGATTATGATGGTAATTCTTCTACAGATGTAAACGTAACTGTATCTAATTCTACACTTAAAAATACTGCCAAAGATAACACTTTAGGTGCTGTTTATAATGCTAATAATGAAGAAGGTAACACATTTAAAACTCAAAACACAGCAGTTACTGGACCTTTATTCGCAAATTCTGACAATTACTTTGTTGATTTTAAAATTGATGGAAAAAGCAATATCGTAGAAGCAGATAAAGAAGGTAAATTAGACCAAAGTGCTATTCCAAGCCCTAAAAAGGATGGATATAAATTTGAAGGTTGGTATTTAGAAGACACTTATAAAAATGTATTTGATACCACTTCAAAGGTTGAAAAAAATATGATTGTATATGCAAAATTTACCGAAATTGAAAACCCTAATGCATTAGATAACGTTCCAAAAACTGGTTCAAGTCTTCCGATCGCACTAATTGGATTATTAGGATTAGCTACTTTAACAGGAGCTTATTCATTAAAATTAGCATACACTAGAAAATAGGAGAATTTCTCCTTTTTCTTTAACATAATTTTATAATTTTAAAATAAATACTTGACCATTCATGACAAAAAATATTACAATGTAATGGACGAGAACAAAGATTGGTAGGTGATAACATGGCTAAGAAAAAGAAAAATAGAAAGCATTATAAAAGCGCAAACTATCATAAAAAGGGTAGTGGTCATTCTAAAACAAGCAATCAAAGGCGTACTATTAATGATGAATATGTTCAAAAGACCAGTAATTCTTCGAATAAACCTAAAAATAATAGTTCAAATGTGAATAAAAAACGCGTTAATAATTCGAATTCTTCGGTCAATCGATATAATTCAAAATCACCTACAAAACGTACAGATAAATATAAAACAACTACTAGTTCTAAAAATTATCAAACCAAAAAGCCAGATTTTACTCGAACTAGTAAATATAAAGCTATAAATCAAAAATCAACTATTAAAAAAGATTTAAACCAAACGAAAAAATATAAACCTATTGATGAATTAACCGAAGAAAAAATAAATAGTATTAAAAAAGACCTGGACCGGATTATTGAAAAAAAAGCTGCAAGGGAATCATATAATAAGACTAGTGAACTAAATAGAAATCATAGTAAAACAAAGAAATATCAATCAAATATTTCATATAATAAAAGAAATAATGTAAATAAAACTTCTTTTGAAGATAAAAAAACTTCTCACGCAAATTCTTCAACACAATTACTTAAAGATCGTTTAATGGAGGAGTTAAATAATCCTAAACCTGAAAGTATTAAAAGTACCAAAGTAGAAGCTCTACCATTAAAGGATAAACCAAAGCCACCGAAGAAAAAACGAAAGTTACGTAAAAAAGTTAAATTATTAATCGCTTTACTGGCTTTTGTGGCTTCAATTTTACTGATACTTTTATATGTGGTCTATCATGATGAAACTAAACATCAGCCCAAAAAAGTTAAAGAAGAGGAAACGCCAATTATTGAAAAAGATCCTAAACTAGAAGAAATGGAAAAACTATATCAAGAAAATAATGATTTAGTTGGTTGGATTAAAATTGATGGTACCAAAATTGATTACCCAGTAGTATATACCAAAGGCGAGGATTATTATTTACGTAGGGATTTCTATAAAAATAATTATGAAGCGGGGACTTTAATGGTTGATAAATTTAATACTGTTACGCCAAGAGACACCAATTTAATTATTCATGGACATAATATGAATGATGGTACGATGTTCCACGACTTATTAAATTATAAAAATGAAGCTTATTATCAACAACATAAAAAAATAACTTACTATACCTTAGAAGAAAAACAAGAATATGAAATTATGGCTGTATTTTTATCTAGAGTTTACCGCGTTAAAGATCAAGTATTTAAATATTATAAATTTTATAATGCGACTAATGAAAGTGAATATAAATATTATATCGATAATGTTAAAAGACTTTCACTATATGATACAGGTATTACCTCTTGCTTTAATAATGAACTACTTACATTATCAACCTGCGAGTATAGTCAAGCTAATGGTAGGTTAGTTGTCGTCGCTAGAAAAGTATCAGAAAATAATAATTGTCAGTAAAGAAGGTTAAAGCCTTCTTTTTTTTGTGCAGAATTTGACATAATTTGCAAAAAAATAGGCAAAAACACTTGACAAGCTTGG
>CANQAO010000018.1 GCA_947589375.1 uncultured Bacilli bacterium
ACAGAAATCATCTTCTTCAATTCATTAATCAATAAATTTTAAATCCCTATCGTGTCCATTTTATAGGGTACAATTTATAGATGAGTTAGGTGTTTTTTGTTTTACCCTTTTGTTTGTCGAAGCAATAATAGTATTACTACTAATATCACTACAAGCACAACTAAATAAGGCATGAAGTCCTTTCTTGAAAGTTATATTTTTCATGCGGACCACCTTCTCTCATATTATCAAATAATATGCGGAGGTAAAACACCTAACTAACTAAGTCTATCTCTTTTTCATTATACAATTTATTTCGATAAAATTCAACTTGCTTTTATTGAAAATTATAAGTTTTCATAGTGTTAAAAGCTGATAACGTGTTAACTTTACCGAACTTGCCCATGTTGAAATTATTTCAACCATGCTTTATCAATTAATGAAAGATGCGACACCAGAAGAACTAAAAGCAGCTGGTTTAGGGGAACACTATGCGCAGTTTGGCATGGATTTATTCCCATCTGATTCGTTTGGTAATCCATTTACCATGTTACACATCAAAATAGCTGGTGATTATATTGCCGATCTTGAAAGTGATATGGGCGCTGAACAAAGAGCTCGTGCTACTTATGAACATTTAATGGAACTCACTAACGATTCAGATGTTCTCGCACCATTAGCATTCTTAAGAGAAAGAGAAATTGTTCATTATCAAAGATTTAAAGAATTACGCGATTATTATTTAAAAATACTCTTAATGAGTATTTTTTAGGTATAAATAAACATACTAAAAATGGTGATATAATGAAAAAAATACTATTTATATTGATGGTTATGCTTGCTTTAACTGGATGTACATCAGAGATGAAAATGAAAGGTGAAATTACAGAAATTAAATATAATGATGTAACTATTTTAGAAGATGAATATGATAACATTAAAAATTTAATCAATACTAAATTTTCAAGTGAAAAACATAAAATAGCTGGCGATTTAACTATCAAAACCACCGAAGATATTTATTATTTTAAAGTATCAGATAAATATTTAGGCTATAATGGAAAATATGCGGAAAACACCAAAATCGGACCTTATTTAAAAAAATTAAAAGAAAAATATCATAATACAGATTTTTATGATATTAGTTATGAAACCAACTATACGAATGATGAAGATGATTTAAGTATTAACTTAGATAAAACTTCTAACTATATAGTTATTAAATTAAATGGTGCGGTTAAGAATTTTAAAATCAATGAAATTGAATATGAAGAAGAAACCTATAAAGATATTGATTTATTATATGAAAAAGAGGACATTGATAATAAAAATATCACCATTAGAAAAAGCATAAATTATGGAAAACCAGATATGCGAATATCTTTTAGTAATCCTTATAATTATAGAGTATCCATTATACCTATTTATGAAGATGAAAAGGTTAAATTTGATACCAAATATGAAATGAAAGACTCCAAATAAGGAGTCTTTTAACTATTTTTTTTCATATCGAATTTTTTACGTTCTACAGAATTTAAAATCTTTTTACGTAAACGATAATTAAGTGGTGTAACTTCAACTAATTCATCATCATTAATATAATCTAAACAAACTTCTAAACTCATTTCGCGTGGTCTTTTTAATACGACAGTATGATCTTTACCAGCTGAACGAGTATTAGTCAAGTTTTTACCTTTAACGACATTGACGGCTAAATCTTTATCTTGATTGGCTTCCCCAACAATCATCCCTTCATAGACTTCAGTTCCTGGTTCGATAAACATAATGCCACGATCTTCAAGACCACCTAAGGCATAAGCTGTAGCTTTACCATTTTCCATCGAAACTAAAACACCATTTTTGCGTTGTCCGACCGCATTAGAAATCATAGGCGCATATTCTTTAAAAGTATGATTAATAATACCATAACCTTTAGTTAAAGTCATAAAATCAGTCATAAATCCAATTAATCCACGTGAAGGGATTGTATAATTAAGTCTTACTTGTTTTTCGCGATTTTCCATATTTTCCATATTACCACCACGAGTTCCAAGCATTTCAATGACATTACCCACATATTCTTCCGGTACATCGATTTGAACATCTTCAAATGGTTCACAAAGTTTACCATCAATTTCTTTAGTAATAATTTGTGGTTTAGATACTTGAAGTTCATAATTTTCTCTGCGCATGTTTTCAATTAAAATTGATAAATGTAGTTCACCACGTCCAGAGACAATCCATGATTCCGAATCTAATTGTCTGACTTTTAAAGAAACATCTCTTTCCGTTTCTTTCATCAGTCTTTCTTCTATTTTACGGGCAGTTATCAGTTTGCCTTCTTTGCCACTAAATGGGCTGGTATTAACGCCAAACGTCATTTGTAAGGTTGGTTCATCAATACGTAAACGTGGTAAGGCTTCTTCCTTGCCAATTTCACAGACAGTTTCTCCAACTGAAATATCAGGTAAACCCGCAATAGCGACAATATCGCCAGCATGGGCTTCATTAATTTCTAATTTCTGAAGGCCTAAATAACCGAATATTTTTTGAATTCTAAATTGCTTAATAGAACCATCTAATCTGACGCAGGAAACCATACTATTAACTTTCATCGTTCCTCTTTTAACTAAGCCAATACCCATTCGGCCAACATAATCATTATAATCAAGTAAGGCTGGTTGGAATTGTAAGCTACCTTCTTCACTGACTTTAGGCTCGGGAATGTGGTCGATAACGGCATCTAAAATAGGATTCATAGTTTCTTTTTGCGTACTTAAATCAGGATCTAAACTAGAAGTTCCGGCTAAAGCGGAAGCATAAATTACTGGAAATTCTAATTGTTCTAGGCTAGCGCCTAATTCGATAAATAAATCGATGACCTCATCGACAACTTCTTTAGGTCTCGCGGAATCTTTATCGACTTTATTGACGACGACAATTGGAGTAACCCCCGCTTCTAAAGCTTTTTTAAGGACAAATCTAGTTTGGGGCATTGTCCCTTCATAGGCATCAACGACTAATAAAACACCATCTACCATATTCATAATGCGTTCTACTTCGCCACCAAAATCGGCATGTCCTGGAGTATCTAAAATATTAATGCGGACCCCTTTATAATCAATAGCCGTGGTTTTAGCTAAAATAGTAATGCCACGTTCTCTTTCAATATCGTTAGAATCCATGACACAATTTACAATTTCTTCATTATCTCTAAAAGTTCCAGACATTTGTAAAAGTTTATCCACTAAGGTTGTTTTTCCATGGTCAACATGGGCAATAATAGCGATATTTCTTTTGTTCATAATTACAGCTCCCTTCTGGCACTAGGCATAATTATATCACGTAAAAACTAAGTTGTAAATAAAAAAGTTCTAAATGGTTTATTGACATGAAATACTTAAAAATTGTATAGTAATAATGGTGATTATATGGAAGTAATTATGTTAATTGTGAGTTTAGTAGTGATTTTAGTCGCAGCTGAACTGTTTGTTAATGCCATTGAATGGCTTGGTAAATTATTAAAATTATCCGAAGGCGCAGTAGGCTCGGTTTTGGCAGCGGTTGGAACAGCTTTACCAGAAACGTTAATTCCCATTATTGCCTTATTAAGTGGGAATAATGCTAGCGCGGAAGAAATTGGCATCGGAGCTATTTTAGGAGCTCCACTTATGTTATCTACTTTAACAATGTTTGTCACCGGTTGTGCGGTAATTTTTTTCAAACATAAAAGAAAACACAAAGACAAAGTTATGGTTCATTATGATACTATCAGTCATGATTTAACCTTCTTTATTTTTGCTTTTGTGATTGCTTTATGTTGCGGCTTTATTCCAAGCGAATTTAAGTCAATCAAAATCGCTATAGCAGTTATGTTAGTGCTTAGTTATGTAATTTATGTTTTAAAACTAGTTAAAGAAAATAACGATGAAGAAAATAATATTGATAATTTATATTTTGCCTTTAAAAATGAAAAAATTATGAAAGGACAGTTTGCTTTACTATTAGTTTTAGTCCAGACCTTAGTTGCCCTTGTTTTAATTGTTATCGGTGCAGAAGCATTTGTAAATTCTATTTCATATATTTCTGCTATATTGCATATTCCTGCTTTTGTACTGGCGATCATTATTACGCCGATTGCTACGGAATTACCAGAAAAATTTAATAGTGTTATTTGGATTTCGAGAGAAAAAGATACTTTAGCTTTAGGTAATATTACGGGGGCAATGATGTTTCAAGCTTCTATTTTGCCAGCCATAGGCATTTTACTTACGGACTGGACTTTAGATAGTTTAGGAACTATTTTATCATCAGTTATTGCCATTGCTTCGGCCTTGTTATTATTAACCGAACTCAATAGTAAAAAACATGTTACAGTTAATATGCTGCTTACCTGTGGTATGTTCTACTTTGCTTTTATTGTCTTAGTTATTTTAGGTATTATTCGATAAAAAGGTTTCTAAAGAAACCTTTTTAAAATACAATTTTATAGGGATTATTAATAGTACCTTGACCATTTAACTTAATATTTTTCTTTAAATGTAAACTAGGATAAATAGCCATTTCATATTTAGCTTGACTATCGCCGAAATAAGTTGCGCCTACATAATAAACAATATGTTCATTATCGTCAGAACTTATCGTCCATAAAGGCTGACCATTAGCTATTTTATCAATGTAATTTGTTTGTCGGCATAGTCCATCATTTTTAAAATATAAATCTAAACTACCACATAATTTTTGATTGGAATTGGCCTTTAAATAATCATCAATACTGATTAAAGTAACTGGATTATCATTAGTTTGAATTAATTTTTGATATTTAGTATTTATTGTGTTTAGATAGACACTATTTAAATATTTTTTTAGACTTGAAAGATTCCAATTATTTGAATTATAAATATCAAAAGGCATATTGCCAACACTATGATTACGTATTATTTGAATATCCCTTTTATGCACAGCCATTATCCGCCATAATTCATGGTTAAATACTATGTAATTATTGGTGATATTGCCATTAAAGACGTAATCATTTTTTTCGTTTACATTGATCATTGGGTGCAAATGGTTAACGATAGTACCATTAACTAGAACAATTATTGTACTTATAATTTTAATTACATATTCCAAATTTCCTCCCTTCTAACTTACCCCTTACTTTAATATACCCTAAAGATATATCAAATTCCTTCTTTTTTCTTAAAAAATTTTGATATAATAAAGATAAGGTAGTGATTATATGTCAAAAAAGCAAATGAAAACTTTAGTAATACTGATCATAACCACTTTATTAATCATAATTGGTGGTTTATTGAATTTAGATTATAATGAGGTATTTAAAATAAAACATGTATCCTATAGTGTAGAGGAAGTTCCAACTTATAATGGACAAGATTATGTATATATTAATGATAATAAGCCTAATCTTAAAGAAGAAGATTTCAAACAAGAAGAGTTTTATAGTGATTTAGATTCTTTAGGAAGATGCGGGATAGCATATGCCAAAGTAGGTAAGGAAACAATGCCTACTGAAGAAAGAGGCTCAATCGGAATGATCAAGCCTTCAGGTTGGCATACAATTAAATATGATAATATTGATGGTAAATACTTATATAATAGATGTCATTTGATTGGTTATCAATTAACTGGTGAAAATGCCAATGAAAAAAATTTAATTACCTGTACAAGACATATGAATGCCGAAAGTATGCTTAAGTTTGAAAATAAAGTAGCTAATTATATTAAAGAAACTAACAATCATGTTTTATATAAAGTTACACCAATTTTTAAAGAAAATAATTTATTAGCTAGTGGTGTTCAAATTGAAGCAAAATCTATAGAAGATAATGGCAAGGGTATCAGTTTTAATGTTTATTTATATAATGTTCAAGAAGATATAGAAATTAATTATCAAAATGGCGAAAGTAAAAAGGAGTTTTAATGAAATAATTTCATCAAAGCTCCTTTATTTTGAAAAGTTTCAAGGTATTTTAACCTCTTTCATTTACTATTCAGTATTATCCATGATATAATTTATAAGGAGGGTGGTTTTAAAATGAATTATGATGTAGTAATTATCGGTGCAGGCCCCGCGGGATTATTTACGGCCTATGAACTGATCACTAAAAATAACAAATTAAATATTTTATTATTAGATCAAGGACGTTTTGCTCACAATCGTAATTGTCCAATGAAAAAAACACAAAAATGCGTTAATTGTCCAACATGTAATGTCTTATCTGGTTATGGTGGCGCCGGAACCTTTTCTGATGGTAAATTAAACTTTATCCCGAAAATCGGTAAAAGTGACTTATTTAAATATATGGATGAAGATTCAGCCTATAAATTAATCGATGATTGCGAGGAAATATTTAAAAAGTTTGGTATGGATAGTGATGTTTATCCTTCTAATATGGATGAAGCTTTAAAAATCAAAAGTAAAGTCGCTTTATTAGGGGCCAGACTATTACTTATCAAACAAAAACATTTAGGTAGCGATCATTTACCAAAATATATTGAAACTTTTACGAACTTTTTAATTGAAAAAGGTGTGCATGTCAAAGAAGCCGTCGAAGTTACCGATGTTCATAGTAAAGCTAAAGATAATCACGAAGTAGTGTGTTTAGAAAACGGAAAAAAGACCACTTATACAGCATCTAAAGTCGTGGTTGCTCCTGGTAGGACCGGTGCTAAATGGATTCAACAATTAGCGGACAAATACAAAATACCATATTTATCTAAAAGTATTGAAATCGGTGTCAGAGTGGAAGTTAGAAAAGAAATCATGGAACAAATTTGTAATGTCATCTATGATCCGACGATCTTTATTCATACCGATACCTATGGTGATGAAATCCGAACCTTCTGTACTAATCCTGGCGGTTTTGTGGCTAAAGAAAATTATTATGGTTATATCTGCGTCAATGGTCATGCTTTAAAAGATGTCAAATCGAATAATAGTAATTTTGCTTTCATCAGTAAAGTAAACTTAACTGAACCAGTAACTAATACGCGGGAATATGGTGAAAGTATTGCGCGTATTGCCAACGTCTTAGGTGATGGTAAACCAATCATTCAAACTTTAAAAGATTTAAAACAATCAAGACGTAGTGAATGGCATCGGATTGAAAAAGGTTTTATCACGCCAACTTTAAAAGATTGTGTAGCTGGGGACTTAGCTTTAGTTCTTCCACACCGCATCATCACTAACATCATTGAAGGACTAGAAAAATTAGATGAAATCATTCCCGGCGTTAACAATGGTGAAACTTTATTATATGGGCCAGAGATTAAATTCTTTAGTAACGAAATTGAAACCAATAATCAATTTAAATTAAAAGATTATGATGTTTACTTTATCGGTGATGGCGCTGGTAAAGCGGGAAATATCGTTACCGCGGCCGCTACTGGTTTAGTCGCAGCTAGAGATATCTTAGAAAACCAAAAATAATCTATATTTTGTAAAAATATTACCATTTCATATTTAAAATAAAGCAATATTTTATATAAAAAAACAAAAGAAAAATCAAAATTTATCTTAAAAATGTCAAGACTAGTCAACAAATGACAAGTAAAAGACATACATAAAATAAAAATATTTTCACATAATAACAATGCATAAGCATTGTTATTTTTTGGAGGTAAACATGGAAAAAAGAGAAATTGTTAAAAGATTAGTCAGTCAAAAATTAGATGAAAAAGAAAGAGATGAATTAATTGAAATGGTCGTTAATAATCCGATTGCCGTGGATGTCGATAAAGAAGAGGAAGAAAATATCACGTTTGGGGAAAAGATGGCCGATAGAATTTCCGCCATTGCCGGTAGCTGGTGGTTTATTTTATTTTTTATTCTCTTTTTAATTTTTTGGATTATCTTAAACGTCTATCTTTTAGAAGTTAAAATCGATCCTTATCCTTTCATTTTACTGAATTTAGTTTTATCATGTGTAACAGCGGTTCAAGCACCTATTATTATGATGAGTCAAAATAGAGATGCGAAAAAGGACAGCATGCGAAATCAAAATGATTATATCATCGATTTAAAAAGTGAACTTATCTTAGAAGATTTACATCGGAAATTAGAACTGATATTAAAAAATCAAAGTAAACTTTTAGAAATTTATGAAAAAGAAAAAGAGGATTAAACCTCTTTAATAACAAATTCATCATTATATATATC
Source organism: uncultured Bacilli bacterium (assembly GCA_947589375.1). Lineage (GTDB taxonomy): Bacteria > Bacillota_I > Bacilli_A > RF39 > UBA660 > Coprosoma. Next base: position 8,162 of record CANQAO010000018.1, read on the forward strand.
AATCGTCACTTTCGAATTAAATTTAATTTTGTCATTGATAATTGCGCCCGCAATTAAACTTTCCACATTACGGCTTATATATCTTTTAATTGGTCTTGCCCCATATCTTTCATCATAAGCATGATCAATTATATATTCTTTAGCTTTATCAGTTAATGATAAAGTTATTTTTTTGTCTTCAAGTCTTTCTTCGACTTCTTTAATAATTTTTTCTAAAATATCATAAACGACATCTTTTGAAAGCGAGTTAAAGATAATAATTTCATCTAAACGATTGATAAATTCGGGTCTAAAGGTGTGTTTTAATTCATTCATAACTAAATCATGACTATCCGCACTATTTTCAAGAATATACTCACTACCTAAATTAGAAGTCATAATAATGATAGTGTTTTTAAAATCAACTGTACGACCTTGGGAATCAGTAATCCGGCCATCATCTAGGATTTGCAATAAAATATTGAAAATATCTTTATGCGCTTTTTCGATTTCATCGAATAAGACAATACTATAAGGATTACGTCTCACCGCTTCAGTTAACTGGCCACCATCATCATAACCGACATATCCAGGCGGCGAACCAATTAATCTAGCCACTGAATGACTTTCCATATATTCACTCATATCAATACGAATCATATGACGTTCATCATCGAATAATTCATAAGCTAAACTGCGAGCAATTTCCGTTTTACCCACTCCCGTTGGTCCTAAAAAGATAAAGGAACCAATGGGACGATTGGGATCTTTAATCCCGGCACGGGCACGAATAATCGCTTCACTAACTAAATGAATCGCTTCATCTTGACCCTTAACTCTTTTTTGTAAATTTTCTTCTAAGTGGATTAATTTTTCTTTTTCCCCACCGACTAATTTATTAATGGGAATATGCGTCCATTTAGAGATAATTGAAGCAATGGATTCATCATTAACCGTATCACTTAAAATAGCTGATTTATCTTCTTTTCTTAAAGTTTCCAGTTCTTTTTGTAATTGTGGTAAAGTTCCATGTCTTAAACGAGCGGCTGTTTCTAAATCGTATTTAGCTTCAGCTCTTTCAAGTTCATGATTCGCCTGTTCAATTTCTTCTTTTTTCTTGTTAATTTTATTATTGATGTTTTTTTCTTCTTCCCAGTCAGCTCTTAAAGTTTGCTCTTTCTCTTTTAGCTCACGAAGTTTAGTATCAATCTCAGCCAGTCTATTTTTAGAAAGCTCATCTTTTTCTTTTTTAATTGCTTCTCTTTCAATTTCAAGTCCCATTATTTTTCGAGTTAAAGTATCTAATTTAGTAGGTACTGATTCCATTTGTACTTTAATCGTGGCGCAGGCCTCATCGACTAAATCGATGGCTTTATCTGGTAAAAAGCGATCAGTTATATATCGGTCTGATAAAGTCGCGGCGGCTACTAAAGCATTATCTTTAATATTAACACCATGATATACTTCAAATCTTGGCTTAAGACCACGTAAAATGGTAATCGTATCAGCGACAGTTGGTTCACTTACTTGAACCTTTTGAAAACGTCTTTCTAAAGCCCCATCTTTTTCGATATATTTACGATATTCATTTAAAGTGGTGGCCCCAATACAGTGAATTTCTCCGCGCGCCAGCATTGGTTTTAACATATTACCGGCATCCATAGCCCCTTCAATAGCGCCAGCCCCAACAATCATGTGGATTTCATCGATAAACATAATAATTTCCCCATCGGAATCTTTAACTTCTTTTAAAACAGCTTTTAAACGATCTTCAAATTCGCCGCGATATTTCGCACCAGCAATTAAGGCCCCCATATCTAATTCCCAAATGTGTTTATTAAGTAAACTATTAGGGACATCACCTTTAACAATACGGGCCGCTAGTCCTTCGACAATTGCTGTTTTACCAACTCCTGGTTCCCCGATTAACACGGGATTGTTTTTGGTTTTTCTCGATAAAATACGGGTGATACTACGAATTTCTTCATCTCTGCCGATAACGGGGTCGACTTTATTCGCTTTCACATTTTCCGTAATATCGCGTCCATATTTTTCTAATGGGTTTTGTAAATTTTCTTCGTATCCAGTTTGTTCGTTCATAATTATCCCTCCCTTGTTATATATCGCTCAATAACCATTATACTCATCTTTTAGCACTTGTCAAGGGCGAGTGCTAAAAGATGTCAAATAAAGTCAAAGCGAAGGTGATAAACTTTGGTAAAAAATATAAAAGATGGTATACTAAATATAGGAGGGTTATAGATATGATAGAAAATAATGTTAACGGCTACAATATCGATTATGAATTATTAACTTATCCCAAATTACAAGAAAAATTACAAAAAATTGTCAATAATTCAGACAACAAATTTCCAGTTACTAAACATGAACCACTTGGAAAAACTAATTGTGGTTTTGATATTGAACATTATAGTATTGGTAATGGGTTTAATCATATTTTAATTTTTGGTGGTTGTCATGCCAATGAAATTATTGGGGTTGATTATGTTACCCAATTTATGAATAATTTGGCCAAAGGTAATGGTAGTTTTGCTAATTTTGATGCCCAAAACTTTACCATTGATATTATTCCCTGTTTAAATCCTGAAGGTTTTGCGACAACAACTTATGCGCTTGATTCAATTACGAAAGATATGTCGAAAATAGAATTTGAAAATTTTAGTAAGCAATATTATTTAGCGTATCGTGAAGATAATGTCATGATTCGTGCCCTTAATAGATTAATTAATACCTTTTGTGAAAAATTTAATTTAGATTCTAAAATCGTAGCTAAAGATTTTTGGAAAGCTTTTAGTGGAATAGATAATGTTACGGTGGAAGACCTTGTCAATTATTTAGCAATTAGAAATATACCAAGATATGAACAAACTAAATTCCTTCATGGATTATGGTATGATACGTTTAAAGAAACAAATACTATTTCTTTAAAAAACAAACATTTAGGAATGTTTGATGGGGTTACTTTAGATTGTATTCCCGAAACTGATGAAAAACACAAAGTTTTAAAAGCTAAGCTTAGTGAACTATACGCTAATGGTAATTTTCCATTAAGTACGCTTGCCAATTTTTATGCGAATGCGGATGGTGTAAATTTAAACGATAATAATCCTAATTATTATAAAGAATTTAAAGAACGCATAATAAATGAGAAAGTTATTCATGTTCCTATTGAAGCTAATATAAGCAAGTCAGTGCCTGGGCCAATAGGGATGCCTAACTATGATATGAGTGCACCATTTAAATTTGCGCCTGAAAATAGAGCTTTGTTAACTTTAGTTTCTAAATTGCAAGACCAAAATCAATTGCTTGCATCATTTAATTATCATGGGACAGGGGGACTAGTGTATTTCCTACCTTGTTATGATACGGATAAAGATATGCCACGAACTTCCAATACACCATCGTTCTATGTTAATAGTTTGATTGCTACGGAGTATTCAAATACTATCGGTGAAGTTTATAAAAAGATGGAAAATACTGATAAAGATTCTAAAGAATTAGGTTATCGATATATGGGATATCCTGACCGAATCACGGGAATTGGCGATTTAATGAGAAAAAAGAGTATGACATCTTTGTTAGTTGAATTATCGAAAATGGGCGGTAATCCACTTTCACCATATGGCGATAAAAATGGAAATTATATGGAAACAATGGTTTCGAATTTTGAAGCATTAAGTAATTCATTTGACTCTATTTACCGTTATACATCAGTTTTATATGATACACAAAAGCCTGTAATGACTGATAGACGTTCAGTAAAAAGGTAGAAAATCTACCTTTTTATTATGCAGAAAGACTCTCATACATTTTTTGATATTATGCCTATTTTTTTTAAAATTTGACATTTATAATTTTTGCTATAATAAGCGACGTTTTTATGGAAAGAGGGGATTTTATATGAATTTTAATGTTAAAAAGAAAGCTGTTATTGATGCAAAAAAACTGAAAAAATTAGGTGCTATATTAGTAGTGCCAGATGATTTGAGCGGTTATGATGATGAAGAATTAAAATCAATGAAAAAAGTTATCAAACAACAAATAATTAGAAATGCTAAAAAAATATTGTTATGTGGTGCAGGGTTAATTGCTTGTTTAGGTATAATGTCTTTGCCGTTTGTTAGCCCAGGAATAATGGCGTCAATAATGGAGTCAATTACACATTGGATGGAGATGCCGGGTTTCATAGGTTTCATAGGCCTAGGGTGTGGTCTATTTCTACCATTTGTGGCTGGCATGGGTGTTCCATGCGTTGCACTTTGGTGTTTTGGTGAAATATACTTCGAGAAATATGTTGAGTTAAGCGACGGCATATATGATTTAAAACGACTTAATAAAGAAATTGGGAAAAATTTCACACGTAAAGGTAAGAGAAACAAAAATATTAAATCGAATGATAATGAAGAATATATTGTAAAAATGGCTGAACATGTTATAGGCTCTAATCCGAATATCGAAAAAGAAACAAATGAACTTTTAAATGAAGCTGAGGAAGTTTTAAAACAAGATGATAAAGAAAAATTAAATAAAAAACTTGAAGTCATTAATGAATTTGGTCAAAGTGGTGAATATGATCAAGCTATGATTGATAGTCAAAAAGAACAAGCCATTAAAGAATATCTAAATTCTACTATATCAGATGGGTTAAATTACGCAGAGTCAGAGACAATCGCACTATTACAACAAGGTTTAGAAGAAGGAAGTATCGAAGATCAAATTAGTGAAGATTTGAATGAAGCTAAAGGAAAAGGCTTCCAAAAAACAAGATAGATTTTTTCTATCTTTTTGTGTATCCAAGAATAATGTGGTATACTTATGAAGAGGAAGGCGGATTTTATGGAAAAACTAAGTAATAGAACGGTAGTCATTATTGGTTTTTTAGCTATTGGTATTGGTATTTTCTTACTCACCTATGACTATTTTACCGGTAAAAAAGAAAAAGCCTATGAAAAAATCAATATTTCGCTATATAGTGAACAAGATGGTGAGAAAATTGATAATACCCCGCAAAATATTGCTGCTGCCGACATCAGTACAACGGTTGAACCTAGTAATGGTGGACAGTATTTAGGTATTTTAAAAATCGATAAAATTCATTTAGAACAGGGCTTTTATGATAAAGGTAATCCCCTTAATAATGTCGGTAAATCGGTAACCCTATTAGATCCATCTAATTATCCTGATCAAAAAAATGGAAATACGATTTTAGTCGCCCATTCAGGTACTAGTTATTTGGGCTATTTTCGAAATTTATATCAGTTAAATAAAGGCGATTTAGCCACAATTAAATATAAAGGTAACACTTATGTTTATAAAATAGTCAACATTTATAATGAAAATAAAGATGGCGATGTGATGATTTATCGTAATAAAAACAAAACCACTTTAACCTTAATTACTTGTACTAAAAATAGTGATACTTTGCAGACTATTTATATCGCAGAATTGCAGTAAAAACAACCATTGGTTGTTTTTTTATTTATAAGGAAAGTGCGTTTTGAAAAAAGTAGGAAAAAATAGCAAAAAAAAATATCCCATTGGAAAAAGG
>CANQAO010000019.1 GCA_947589375.1 uncultured Bacilli bacterium
CAAGTGACATATTATATATTAACTTGAGACATTTTCCAAAGTTAACACTTAAGACATTATCACAAATTAATCATAAATTTAAACATTTTTTTCCTAAAATAATTGACATTTCTTGATAAAAGTGTTAATATTTATTCAGACACACAAAGAAGTGTTTTTTATTTGAAAAAAATCATAGAATTAAAAGTAGGTGAACTATGGAAAAACTAAAAAAACTTTTTATGGGCGTCAAAAAAGAAATGACTAGAGTAAGATGGCCTAAAAGAAAAGAAATGATTAAATATTCAATTGCTGTATTAGCTTGTATTATCGTTTTTGCACTATTCTTTGTTTTTTCTGATTTAATTATTGCTGCCATAAGATCATTTGTGGAGGGTAAATAATTATGCAAAAAGAATGGTATGTTGTTAATACTTATTCGGGGCACGAGGATAAAGTAAAAGAAAAATTAGAAATGCGTGCTAGTTCAATGGGGATGGAAGACTACATCTTAAGAGTAGTAGTTCCAACGCAAACAGAAATTGATGATAAAGGCAAAGAAAAAGTTAAGAAAATGTTTCCAGGCTATATATTAGTAGAAATGGTTATGACTGATGAAGCATGGTTTGTTGTCCGTAATACACCAGGAGTAACGGGCTTTATCGGTTCATCTGGTAAAGGAGCTAAACCTTTCCCACTAACATCATCAGAAGTTGACCACATCTTAGGATCAATGGGCATGAGTAGGTTAGACATTGCTAATGAACTAGCTATTGGTGATAAAGTGGAAGTTATTTCCGGACCATTTGCTAATATGGTCGGAACCGTTAAAACTATCGATTTAGAAAATGCTAAACTAGAAGTCGCACTAGATTTATTTGGTCAAGAAACAATTGTCGAATTAGAACTTTCACAAATCACGAAAGCCTAGTTTACAAAAATGCAAAAATATGTTATTATTATAGGGCTATATTGATTTAAATATAGATTAAAAGTGGGAGCGAAAGATGCGTTTGAACCACAACGCGAAAAAATATAATAGGAGGTGTTTTTCGTGGCAAATATCGTTAATAAAATTAAATTACAAATTCCTGCAGGAAAAGCAACACCTGCGCCACCAGTAGGAACAGTTTTAGGACCAGCAGGAATTAACTTACAAGATTTCTGTACGAAATTTAATGATGCAACTAAAGATAAAATGGGAGATGTATTACCAGTTGAAATTAGTATCTATGAAGATAGATCTTTCGACTTTATCATCAAAACTCCACCAGCTGCATTCTTACTTAAGAAAGCTTGTAAAATAAATAAAGGCGCTAGTGATGGTCGAAATGGTAACGTGGGAACTATTACCGAAGCTAAGTTAAGAGAAATTGCTGAAACGAAATTACCAGATTTAAACTGTTATACTATAGAAGCAGCGATGAAAATCATTGAAGGAACAGCTTTAAATATGGGCATTAAAATCGAAAGATAAAAATATAATAAACATAGGTAAGACCTATGTGGGAGGAAATTTTCGCATCTATTCCACTATAACCACATAAGGAGGTAAAATAATGAAAAAAGGTAAAAAGTACACTGCGGCTTTAGAAAAAATTGAAAAAAACAAACTATATACTAAAGAAGAAGCCGTTAAATTAGTTAAAGAAACAAGTACATCAAGCTTTGATGCCACTGTTGAACTGGCTATGCGTTTAAACTTAGATACTAAAAAAGCTGATCAACAATTAAGAGGCGCTATCGTGCTTCCTAAAGGAACAGGTAAAACTAAAAAAGTATTAGTAATTGCTAAAGGCGAGGCAGCTAAAGAGGCTAAAGAAGCGGGAGCTGACTATGTTGGCGATACTGATATGTTAGAGAAAATCGAAAAAGAAAATTGGTTTGATTTTGACACTTTAATTGCGACTCCAGATATGATGCCCGCTTTAGGTAAAATTGGTCGTATTTTAGGACCAAAAGGTTTAATGCCAAACCCTAAAACTGGTACAGTAACGACTGATACTAAAAAAGCCGTCGAAGAAGTTAAAAAAGGTCGTGTTGAATATCGTACAGATTCATTTGGTAATGTTCATGCGATTATTGGTAAAGTTTCTTTTAAAGAAGAAGATTTACTTGAAAACTTAAATGCTTTTGTTAGTTTAATCGCAAAAAGCAAACCATCAGTTGTTAAAGGTACTTATATTAAAAATATTTCTATTGCTTCAACAATGGGGCCTGGAATTAAAATTGATGTAAATAGCTTTGACTTTTAAAAAAAATATGATATAATAAATTTGTTTTGAAATGCCGTAGACAGTAGGTGCTATTGGAAGCTTAATTTCCTACCGAGGATACTTATTAAAATAAGTTTTTTCGCCCTGTCTATGATGGGGCTTTTTTTAGCGGCACATATTAAGCATAAGGAGGTGTAGTAGTTGGCTAATCAAAAAATCTTAGACAAAAAGCAAGAAATCATTAACGAAATTGCTAAGAAAACTGAAGAGGCTAATTCCATTGTTCTGTTTGAGTATCAAGGACTTACAGCTATGGATGCTAATGAGTTAAGAAGAAACTTAAAAGAAAGTGGTTCAGACTTTAAAATTTATAAAAACACATTAGTAAAAAGAGCATTTTCAGGATTAAAGATTGATTTGGATGAACATCTAGAAGGACCTAAAGCGATTGCTTTTGGTACTGATGCGGTGGCACCAATCAAAGCATTAAGCGACTTTGCTAAAGACCATCCAGCTTTAGTGCTTAAAGTTGGTATTGTCGAAGGTGAAATTGCTGATGAAGCAAAATTAAAACAACTTTCTACGATTCCATCAAGAGAAGGCCTACTTACAATGCTTGCTGGTGGACTTTTAGGAACAGTTAGAGATTTATCTATTTGCTTAGATTTATACAGTAAACAATTAGAAGAAAAATAATTTTATAAAGGAGGAAAAGAAAAATGGCAAAATTTACAAAAGATGAATTTATCGAAGGATTAAAAGAAATGAGCATTCTTGAAGTTAAAGAACTAGTTGACGCTATGAAGGAGGAATTTGGTGTAGATCCAAGTGCTGTAGCTGTTGCTGCGGCTCCAGCTGCCGATGCTGGTGCAGCTGATGCTGGCTCTAGTACAGTGACTGTTGTCTTAACAAACGCTGGCGGAAATAAAATCCCAGTTATCAAATTAGTTCGTGATTACACTGGTCTTGGACTTAAAGAAGCTAAAGATATCGCTGATAATGGCGGTAACGTTAAAGAAAACATTAGTGCTGATGAAGCTAACGAAATTAAAGCTAAATTCGAAGAAGCTGGCGCTACTGTTGAAATCAAATAATTATAATATTTATGAGCTTAAGCCTGCATTTTGAAATATAAGTGCGGGCTTTAGCTGTTTATTAAAAGGAGAATTTATGGCGCATTATTTTACTAACGATTACGTTAGTAGTAATCCAAAACAAATCAAGGTAAAAATAAACAATCATGATTATACCTTTAAAGTAGATAATGGGGTATTTTCTAAAAGTGGTTTAGATTATGGCACGAGAACACTTTTAGAAAGCTTGCCTTTAGATAAAGTGCAAGGGGATGTTTTAGATTTTGGTTGTGGCTATGGGCCGATCGGAATTTTTATTGCTAAAGAAACTAAAAGCCAAGTTGATATGGTTGATATAAATGAACGAAGTCTACGTTTAGCTTATGAAAATTCTGAGATAAATAATGTAAAAACGAATATATTTAAAAGTGATGTGTATGAGAAGGTAACGAAAAAATACGACTACATTATCACTAATCCGCCCATTAGAGTAGGGAAAAAAATCTTGTATCAAATATTATTCGAAGCAAATAATCATTTGAAAAGTGGTGGCGAAATGTGGTTAGTGGTTAATAAAAACCAAGGAGCGAAATCACTTTATAAAGATTTAAGTGAAACCTATCAAACAGAGGTTATAACTAAAAATAAAGGTTTTTATATAATAAGTGCGAAAAAGTATTGACAATTTGCGCATCATAATTTATAATTATAAATTGGCGACGTATACTTTGCTTCGGTGTATACGACTTAAAAAAATCTAGGTTATAGGGGTGAAAATTTGGCTTATACAATTCAAAAAATTAACAAAAATCGTGAAAGAAGAAGTTACGGCAAAACTAAAAATGCCATCGAATTAAAAGGGTTATTAGACATTCAAAAAGAATCATATAACTGGTTTTTAACGGAAGGAATAAAGGAAGTCTTTGATGATATTTTTCCAGTGGAAAGTTTCACTGGAAATTTGTCGTTAGAATTTGGCGAATATTCCTTTGACGAACCACGATATTCTATTAAACAATGTAAAGATCGCGATGCGACTTATGCAGCTCCACTTAAAGTTGAAGCTAGGCTTTTTAATGTCGAAACTGGGGAAGTTAAAGAACAAGAAATTTATTTAGGTGATATGCCAATCATGACTGAAAGTGGTTCATTTATCATCAATGGGGCCGAAAGAGTTATTGTCTCACAATTAGTAAGATCACCTTCAGTTTATTTTGGCAAAGAAGTCGATAAGAAAAATGGTAAAGTCACTACTTCCGGACAAATTATTCCATCAAGAGGAACTTGGCTTGAATATGAGACTGATGCCAGAGATGTCGTTTATGTCCGAATCGACCGTACGCGAAAAGTACCTATTACGACGCTACTAAGAGCTGTCGGTCTTTCTAGTGATGCTGATATTATCGCATTATTTGGGGAAGATGAATATTTACTTAAAACGATCGAAAAAGATACTAATAAAAATACGGACGAAGCTTTAATCGATATTCATTCTAAATTACGTCCTGGTGAACCTTCAACTTTAGAAAGTGCGAAAAACCAATTAATCACTAGATTTTTCGATGCATTTAGATATAATTTAGAAAAAGTTGGAAGATATAAGTTCAACAAAAAATTAAATATAGTTGATCGTCTTTTAGGATGCACTTTAGCCGAAACCATTAAAGTCGGCAAAAAAGTTATTGCTAAAGAAGGCGACGTAGTTACAAAAGAACTTTTAGAAGAATTAAAACCTATTTTTGCGGAAGGTTATAATAAAAAAGAAGTCTTAATTAATACTGATTTAGATACCTATAATGAAGTTCAAATAGTAAAAGTTTATTCAAAAGTAAATAACGATAAAATCGTCACAATTATTGGTAATGATCAAAATACCGAAATTAAACGTCTTACCATTTCTGATATTTATGCTTCAGTATCTTATTATTTAAATTTACTTGAAGGAATCGGTTCTTTTGACGAAATTGATCACTTATCAAATAGACGTGTAAGACAAGTCGGGGAACTTTTACAAAATCAATTTCGAGTTGGCGTTAGCCGCATCGAAAGAATGATTAGAGATCGTATGAGTACCCAAGATATTAATGAAGTGACACCAAAAAGTTTAATTAATATTCGCCCACTTACGGCGGCTATTAAAGAATTCTTTGGTTCATCACAGCTTTCACAATTTATGGATCAAATTAATCCAATTGCCGAACTTACTAATAAAAGAAGACTTTCTTCATTAGGTCCAGGCGGACTTTCACGTGATAGAGCTGGTATGGAAGTTCGTGACGTAAATCCATCACATTATGGTAGATTATGTCCAGTTGAATCTCCAGAAGGTCCAAATATCGGACTTATTACCTCGTTAGCTAGTTATGCGAAAGTGGATGAGTATGGTTTTATTATGACGCCTTATCGTAAGGTTGAAAATGCTCATGTGACTGATGAAATCAGATATATGACGGCGGATGAAGAATTAGATTATTATATTGCTCCAGCCACTATTCCACTTGATGAAAATGGTAATATTGTTAATGAAAGAGAAACTGTCAGATATCAAACTGATACCATGATGGCACCAAAAGAACAAATTGATTATATGGATGTGTCTCCACAACAAGTAATTTCTATTACTACTAGTGGAATTCCATTTTTGGAACACGACGATGGTAAACGTGCTTTAATGGGTGCGAATATGCAACGTCAAGCAATCCCCCTTATTAAAACTGAAGCACCTTTAATTGGAACCGGCGTCGAAGCTATTGCCGCTCGTGATTCAGGAGCCGTTATTATGGCTAAAGCCGATGGGGTTGTCGAATATGTCGATGCGAAAAAAATAATTGTTAAAAACAAAAAAGATACTGATACTTATTATTTATCAGGTTTTGAAAAGAGTAATGCCGGTACCTGCTATCACCAAGTGCCAATTGTTAAAAAAGGCGATAAAATTAAACGTGGTGAAGTTATTGCCGATGGTCCAAGTACGGATCAAGGTGAAATGGCTTTAGGCCGCAATGTAACGGTAGCTTTTGTCAATTTTGATGGTTATAACTATGAGGATGCGGTTGTCTTAAATGAACGATTAGTTAAAGATGATGCTTATACCTCAATTCACATTAAAGATTACGAAATTGAATGCCGTGATACGAAATTAGGTACTGAGGAATTTACAAGAGATATTCCAAATGTTAGTGAAGAAGCTCGTAAAAACCTAGATGAAAATGGTATTATTCGTATTGGTACCGAAGTTAAAGATGACGATATTTTAGTTGGTAAAGTTACGCCAAAAGGAATGGCGGAACTTACCAGTGAAGAAAAATTATTACATGCTATTTTTGGTGAAAAAACACGTGAAGTTAGAGATACTTCATTACGTGTTCAACACGGCGGTGGCGGAATTGTTCATGATATCCAAATTTTAACCAAAGAAAATGGTGATGAACTTCCAGCTGGTGTTAGTAAAAAAATCCGTGTCTATATTGCCCAAAAGCGAAAAATCTCTGTTGGTGATAAAATGGCCGGACGTCACGGAAACAAAGGTGTTATATCTTTAATCTTACCAGAAGAAGATATGCCATATATGGAAGATGGTACAACGGTTGACGTTTTACTTAATCCACTTGGCGTACCATCACGTATGAACATCGGTCAGATTTTAGAATTACATTTAGGTATGGCGGCTAAATCATTAAACGTTCATATCGCCACACCAGTTTTCGATGGGGCTAAAAGAGAAGAAATTATCGAAGCTTTAGAAGAAGCTAATTTACCTACCGATGGTAAGATGACTTTATATGATGGTCGTACAGGTGACCCATTTGATAATCGTATCGCGGTTGGAGTAATGTATATGGTTAAACTTGACCACATGGTTGACGATAAATTACATGCTCGTTCAACTGGACCATATTCTTTAGTTACGCAGCAGCCACTTGGTGGTAAAGCGCAGTTCGGTGGTCAACGTTTCGGTGAAATGGAGGTTTGGGCTTTATATGCTTATGGAGCGGCTAATATTTTACAAGAAATGATGACGATTAAATCCGATGATGTGACTGGCCGTGTTAAAGTCTATGAAGCTTTAGTTAAAGGTGAAGAACTTCCTAAATCAGGCGTACCTGAAAGTTTTAGAGTCGTTATCAAAGAATTCCAAGCACTCGGTCTTGATATTACAGTGCTTAATGAAAATGGTGAATTTGTCGAACTTAAAGATTTAGAAGAAGCCGAAAAAGATAGTTTTGTCGTTGAATCTGATTTAGAAAGTGAAATCTTAAAAGCTAAAAGTGAAAATGAACAAGATAATGAACTATCTAATGAATTAGATAGTGAAGAAGAGGCTAATGATGAAATTTCACCTTTAGATGCTGACGATGATTTTGAAGAGGTTTCACCTTTAGATGAAACTGAGGAAGAGATTCTGGAAGGGGATGATAAGTAATGGATGCTAATAGTTTTGAAGGCTTAAGAATTGCTATCGCCTCACCAGAAAAAATCCGTTCTTGGTCTTATGGTGAAGTAAAAAAAGCCGAAACGATGAATTATCGTACTTTAAAACCCGAACGTGATGGACTATTTTGTGAAAAAATCTTTGGTCCAACTAAAGATTTTGAGTGTGCTTGCGGTAAGTACAAAAGACTTAGATATAAAAATATAATTTGTGATAGATGTGGTGTTGAAGTAACAAAATCTAAAGTGCGCCGTGAACGTATGGGTCATATTGAACTTGCGACACCCGTATCACATATTTGGTTCTTTAAAGGCGTGCCATCTAGAATGGGTTTAGTTCTAGATATGTCACCAAGAGAACTTGAAGAAGTATTATACTTTGTCTCTTATGTTGTTTTAGATCCCGGAGATACCCCACTTGAGAAAAAACAAACCATTAGCGATAAGGAATATCGTTCATATTTAGAAAAATATGGTTCATCATTTAGAGTAGGTATGGGTGCTGAAGCGATTAAAGAACTACTTAAAGAAGTAGATATCGAAAAAGAAGTCGCTGATATCAAAGCCCAAATTGATGAAATTAAAGATACATCTAGCCAAAAACGTGTGCGTTTAATTAAACGTTTAGATGTTTTAGATGCCTTCTTAGAATCAGGGAATAAACCAGAGTGGATGATTTTGGATGCCCTTCCAGTTATTCCACCAGAGCTTAGACCAATGATTCAATTAGATGGTGGAAGATTTGCTACTTCTGATTTAAACGATTTATATCGAAGAGTTATTAATCGTAATAATCGTCTTAAAAAACTAATCGATTTAGGGGCTCCTTCAATCATTATTCAAAATGAAAAACGTATGCTTCAAGAAGCTGTGGATGCGTTATTTGATAATGGCCGTCGTGGTAAAAATATCACGGGGCCAGGAAATAGACCTTTAAAATCTTTAGCTAGTATGCTTAAAGGAAAACAAGGTCGTTTCCGTCAAAACTTACTAGGTAAACGTGTTGACTATTCAGCACGTTCAGTTATCGTGGTTGGACCATCACTTAAAATGTATGAATGTGGCATTCCTAAAGAAATGGCTTTAGAGCTATTTAAACCACATGTTATTAATGGCTTAGTTACCAAAGAGATTGCCAGCAATATTAAAGCGGCGAAACGAATGATTGAAAATCAAGATGAAAGAGTATGGGATATCGTTGAAGAAAAAATTAAAGAACATCCAGTACTTTTGAATCGTGCGCCAACACTTCATAGATTAGGAATTCAAGCGTTTGAACCTAAATTAATTGAAGGTAAAGCCATTAGACTACATCCGCTTGTTTGTACGGCCTTTAATGCCGACTTCGATGGTGACCAAATGGCGGTTCATGTCCCAATTAGTAAAGAAGCCCAAGCTGAAGCGAGAATTTTAATGCTTGGAGCTAACAACATTCTTTCACCTAAAAATGGTGAACCTATTACGACGCCTTCACAGGATATGGTTTTAGGTAACTATTATTTAACCATGGAAAAAGCTGGTTTAGAAGGGGAAGGAAGAGTTTATAAAAATAGTAACGATGCGATTATGGCGCATCAAAGAGGGGAAATTACTCTCCATACGCGTATTGCGATTCCTGTAAAATCTTTTAGACATAAGATTTTCCCAGATAAATATATGGATAAATATTTAGTGACTACGCCTGGTAAATTAATCTTTAATGATGTTTTCCCAGATACATTCCAATATGTAAATGATGGTAGTCAGACTAATCTTAAGAGTATTACCCCGGCTAAATATTTTATTGATAAAGGTAAAAATATTCCTGAAGAAATTAAAGCGATGCCACTTGCGCCAGCTTTAAATAAAAGTGCTTTAGGCGAATTAATTTCGCAAATTTATAAGCGTTATCATACGACTGAAACTTCCGTAATGCTTGATGCGATTAAAGATTTAGGTTTTAAATATTCAACTTTATCAGGTATTAGTTTTTCCATTGCCGATGTTGAAGAAAGTAAAATCAAAAAAGACGTTGTAGCTAAAGCTCAAGAAAAAGTTGATGCCATTAACAAACAATTTAAACGTGGTTTAATCACTGATAAAGAAAGATATGATAGAGTCATTGATACATGGTTTAAAGCTAAAGATGATGTTTATGAAGACTTAGAAAAATGGCTTAAAGAACATCCAGAATCTTCTATCAGTATGATGATTGATTCTAAAGCTCGTGGGTCAATTAAAGAATATGGCCAATTAGCTGGTATGCGTGGAATCATGAATAAACCAACTGGTGATTATGTTGAAATTCCAATCCTTTCATCATTTAGTGAAGGGGTGACCGTGTCAGAATTCTTTACTTCGACTCATGGTACTCGTAAAGGAGCGGTTGATACCGCACTTAAAACGGCCGATGCCGGATATTTAACTAGACGTTTAGTCGATGTGGTTCAAGATGTTATTGTTAGAGAAGAAGATTGTGGTACGGACCAAGGTATTATGGCTACTGAAATCTTAAATTCTGATGGTACCTTAATTGAATCATTAGAAGAACGTATTACTGGTAGATATACTAGTAAAAAAATCGTTAATCCAGAAACTAAAGAAGTTATGTATGATAAAGACACTTATATCACCGAAACAATTGCCGAAAAAATTGTTAAAGCGGGTATTAAACAAGTACCAATTAGAAGCGTACTAACATGTCGCTCTGAACATGGTGTATGTCGTAAGTGTTATGGCCGTAATTTAGCTACTGGTTCGGAGGTTGAAATTGGTGAAGCTGTAGGTATTATGGCGGCCCAATCAATCGGTGAACCTGGTACCCAACTTACGATGAAAAACTTCAATACTGGTGGGGTTGCCGGTGGTGAAGATATCACGCAAGGTTTACCTCGTGTTCAAGAAATCTTTGAAGCCCGTAATCCAAAAGGTAAAGCGACCATTGCGGAAATTAATGGTGTGGTAACTAAAATCGAAGATGAAGGTGGACACTTTAAAATTTCTGTTAAAAACGATATTGAAACTAAAGAACATTCTACCAATTATGGTGTCGATGTCATTGTGGAAAAAGGACAAGAAGTTAAAGCAGGTCAAAAATTAACTAGAGGAGCTATTAATCCTAAAGAATTACTAGTGGTAACTGACCCAATTACCGTTCAAGAATATATTTTAAGCGAAATTCAAAAAGTTTATCGTTCTCAAGGTGTTGAGGTTAGTGATAAGCATATTGAAATTATCGCAAAACGTATGATTTCGAAAATTAAAATTGTTCTTTCCGGTGATTCATTATTCTTGCCAGGAACAATGGTCGATATTAATCACTTTACTGATATTAACAAAAAACTTATCTTGGAAGGTAAAAGACCGGCTACGGGTAAACCAGTATTATTAGGTATTACTAAAGCCTCACTGGAAACTGATTCCTTCTTATCAGCGGCTTCCTTCCAAGAAACAACTAGAATTTTAACTGATGCTGCTGTTCATGGACGCATAGATATGTTAAATGGTTTAAAAGAAAACGTTATTATTGGTAAACTTATTCCAGCTGGTACTGGAGCTAAACAATATCGTGAAAGTGAATATAGTTTAGAAAACGAATTATTACAAGATGAGCCGCTTGAGGCCCTTGAACAAGAACTAATGGACTAATCCATTAGTTTTTATAATACAATAGGAAAGTTATCCAAGATTTTAAAAAAAGAAATTAGCGAAAAAGTTAAATAAATATATTGATTATTACCCAAACGTATGTTAAAATTGAATTAAGAAAATATGTAAAGAATATAAATATGATCTAAATACACTCCAAAAACTTGTTTTAAAAGAAAATATGGTGAATATTGTACAAGACCATGCCCTTTTCTGAAAAATGACAAATGCACTTTAGATAAATTTAAACCCCATACATGTACTGATTATCCATATACTAATAAACCTGAAAGATTATATAGCTTGCTTACTATCGTTCAAAATAGTGAGATATGTCCAGTGGTTTATCAAATTTTAGAAGATTTAAAAAAAGAATATTATTTTAGATAATAAAATTAAAATTTTTAAAGGAGTAAGAAAATGAATAGTATAATTAAAAAATTTGATGAAAATGACAAAGTATTTGCTAAAGAAGCAGTATTAGAAGCGCAAGCTAAAAAAGGTGAAATTAATCGAGAATTATTGTCGGTTGTAAGTGACTTTTATCACAATCTTGATAAATACTCAGAAAAAGGAATGCCAATTAGTGTTATTTATTCAATAATGTTATTGGCAGAATTTAAAGATCAGAAATTGTTTTCTCTTTTAATCAAAATATGTTCAAAAGATTTTAAAGAAACTAATGGTTATGTTATGGATGAGTGTCTAAATGATCAGCTACATAGAATTATTATCAGTGTTTTTGATGGTAATTTTAAAGCTTTAAATGATATTATCGAAAATAAAAAAATAAACGAGGAAATCAGAAGCTCATTATTGCGCTGTTATATATACTTTTATGATCAAAAAATGATAAGCAAAAATGATTTACAAAAATACTTAAAAAAATTAATTAAATTATATAATTATGATGATGACTATATCTATGATGTCATTATGGAGATAATTATAAATACCCATTTATTTGATTTAATAGATGAAGTAAAAATAATGTTTGATATGAATGTGATAGATCCAATGATACGAGGTGGATATACTGAATTTATCGATGACATTTTTGATTATGAAGATGATTTAGATAAATTCGCGCCTATTTCGGATACTATCAAAGAAATGTCCTGGTGGTATTGTTTTGCAGAAGATGACAAAATGTTTGATGAAGAGAAATTTAAGGATGAATTTTCGAACCTCGTCAAAACTGAGATGAATAAAATAATTTCCTATGAAAAAGTTGGGAGAAACGATCCATGCCCTTGTGGAAGTGGCAAAAAATATAAAAAATGTTGTCTTATAAAAAAGGAAAAACCACTTCCTTATCAAGAATATATAAATGAAAGTTTAAAAAAGTATCCGAAAAGAAAAACACGTGATGATATAATTGATATATATGATTTTTTCAGCGAAGAATATGTAGAAATAGATAAAATGTTATATCAAGTATTTAAACATAGATCTATTCCTATGTTCGTTGAAAGGGATTATGATACCGAAGATAAAAATGATTTGATAAAACTTGAAGAAGCTTTTGAAAAAATAAAAGCTGCTATAGAAAAAAACAATTTTAAAACTACTACTGACTATGACAAAATTGTAAGTATTCATTATAGTATTTTGATTTTTGTGGAAAATTATATTAATTTATTGCAAAAGTTTATAGAAAAAGAGAATTATAAAAAAGAAGAATATTTAAAAAAACTAGAAGATTTATTAAAGTGTTTCTATACTAATTTTGATTTAAATAATGAAGATGAATATATATTTTTTAAAGGTTTGCAGACTATATTTTACGAAAGTAATAAATTGGATGAAGGCATAGATTATTTTACTAAAAGACTTAATAATTGCCACGAAAATGTAAAACTTGATGTATATATGTATTTATTTGATTTAATAATGTGTCGCTATGATGATATTCACCGCCTAGATGAATTTATCGAAGCCGAAAAGGATAAAGAATTAAAAGAAATTTTAGTAAAAGAAAAATTAACACTACTTAATATAAAAAATGGCTATGAAGAATAATAAATGAAGCTTTTGATGCAAATGAAATAATAGTAACCTAATTTAAACTACTGAAAAGTAGTTTTTTTATGCAAAAATGGCAAATTTGTATTTTTTTATGTTTAAAAAAGGCAAATTCTCATGAAAAAATAAACAAAAAAGGAAATTTTAAAAATTTAGAAAAAAAAGAAGGAATTTAGGGTACTTTTAGGGTATG
>CANQAO010000020.1 GCA_947589375.1 uncultured Bacilli bacterium
TTTTCTGTTTTTGAAAACTTTTTTATGCGAATTTTCCATTTTTAAACAAAAAAAGATAGCTACTCATTAGCTATCTCACCATCCATGCTCCAAGTTTTGACATCAGTTATTTTTACTTTGACAATTTGACCAATTTGATCTTTAGGGGCTTTCACATTCACCAGTTTCATCGTATCAGTGTAACCCATAAGCATTGAACTATTTTTATCACTAATTCCTTCCAATAAAACGGGAACTACTTTATTTAAATATTTATCATTAGCTTCTTTAGCGTATTTATTAATTAAAGCATTTAACTCATAAAGCCTTTTTTCTTTTTCTTCTAATAAAGTCTCATCTTTCATTTTAGCTGCCGGCGTGCCCTCACGGGCTGAAAAGATAAAAGTAAAAGCCGAATCAAATTTACAAGTATTAACGACATCTAAAGTTTCTTCAAAATCTTTTCTTGTTTCACCAGGAAATCCCACAATAATATCCGTTGTAATCGCACAATTAGGAATATTCTTTTTTATTTTATTAAAAAGGTCAATATATGTCTCTTTAGTATAACGTCTACCCATAAGTTTTAAAATACGATCTGAACCTGATTGAATAGGCAGATGAATATAAGGCATAATATTGGGATATTTAGCAATCACGTCAATCATTTTATCCGTAAAATCCCATGGATGAGAAGTAATAAATCTAACGCGAGCAATGCCTGTTTCCGCCGTTTCCTTAAGTAAATCACTCATATCATATCCGGCATTTAAATCTTTACCATAAGCATTCACATTTTGACCTAATAACGTAACCTCTTTATAACCATCTTTAATAAGCTCTTTTACTTCATTAATGATATCCTCTTTAGCTCTACTACGCTGTTTACCTCTAGTATAAGGGACAATACAATAGGTACAAAATTTATCACAGCCATACATAATATTAACCCAAGCTTTATATTTACTATCCCTTTTCACGGGCATGTTTTCCACAATATCGCCTTCGATACTATAAACCTCTAATTCTAACCTTTTATTTTTTAAACTTTCATATAAAACTTTAGGAAGTTCATGAATATTATGCGTTCCAAAAACAATATCCAACCATTTATATTTATCTTTGATTTCTAAAGCCACACTTTCCTCTTGAACCATGCAACCACACATACCGACAATAATATTCGGTTTCGAGGCTTTTAAATGTTTGATTCGGCCAATCATGCCAAAGACTTTATTATGAGCATTTTCTCTAATCGCGCAGGTATTAAGTAAAATTAAATCGGCATTTTCCATGACATCAGTTTCTTTAAAAGCCATTTGTTCCAAAATAGCTTTAATGTTTTCAGTATCATGTTCATTCATTTGACAGCCATAAGTTTTAATAAAATATGTCTTATTTTGACCTAACTTTTGATACTTACTATCAAGATGATAATTAGTTGTTTTAACGCTATTATTAGTTCTTTTTTTAGCTTCAAGTAAATTAGGCATTTGCATAATAATCACTTCTTTTCCAATGTAGATAATACCATAATTATATTTTTTATTCAAGAAAAAAATTTATAGATTAATATCTATAAAATTAATGATGATGGTGAGGCTTTGATACTTTATGCATTTCACACCTACATTCAGCGCATTTTTCATCAGAATTTTCAAATTCAATCGTCGTATGACCGATACCATGTTCCCGAAGTTCCTCTTTAATCAGATGTTTTAGTTTAGCATTTTCTTTCGCAACCACATGCATAGTAGCACAATGATTAAAGCCGTCGATACTCCAAACATGAATATGATGGATATCTTCCACGCCATCAATTGCGAGTAAATGTTTCTTAAGTTCCTCAATTTTAATATTTTTAGGGGTCTTTTCTAAAAACAAATCAATAATCGCTTTAAAATTTTTAAGGGCATTTACGAAAATAAATAGGGCCACTAAAATGGATAATATTGGATCAATAATCGAAATATCTGTAAAGCGCATAATAATTGCCCCTATTAAAACAATGACCCACCCTAAAACATCTTCAAGCATGTGTAGGTTCACTGCTTTTTGATTTAAAGAATCACCTTCTTTAGTAAAATAAGCCGCAATAAAATTAATTACCACTCCAAAAACAGCAAAAACAATCATACCATTATAATTTACGAAGACTGGATTAAAAAGACGAATAACGGCATTATAAATTACTAAAATAGAGCCCGTTAATAAAATAACCGTGGTAATCACACTACCAATTACAGAATATCTAATATAGCCATAAGTATACTGATCATTGGGACCTTTTTTACTTTTCTTTTCTAAAAAGAAAGATACGCCAATACTTAAAGAATCACCAATATCGTGAATAGCATCCGAAATAATGGCGACACTATTTGTAAAAATACCACCGATAAATTCAAAAACTGAGAAAAATAGATTTAATATAAAAGCTACCAAAATATTTTTTTCTGTTTTCATAAATCACACTTCCTAATATATATTCTCTTCTAATTATATTATAATGATTTTTTTCTTTTCTTGTCAACTTTTATTAAGAAAAAAAGACTACTAATTGTAGTCACTTTTTATCCTAAATTCCTCTTCTTCTTAAGAAAGCTGGAATGACATTTTCACCTTCATCGTCATCGACATTAATTGGATCAGCTAAATCTTCATCTAAAGCATGAGCATATTCACCTTTGTTTTGATCAAAACCAGTGGCAATAACGGTGACGATAATTTCGTCTGTAAAATTCTCGTTAATAACGGCTCCAAAGATAGTGTTGATGTCAGTATTAGCTGATTTTCTAATGGCTTCGACCGCTTCTTCAACTTCAAATAAAGTTAAATTAGGTCCACCAGTTACATTGATAATGGCATCAGTAGCTCCATCAATACTAGTTTCAAGTAATGGACTAAAGACCGCTTGATTAGCTGCTTCAACAGCTCTATCTTCACCCACACCAGCTCCGATACCAATTAAAGCTTCACCCCGTTTTTCCATAACTGTTTTAACATCCGCAAAGTCTAGGTTGATTAAACCAGCTACAGCAATTAAATCAGAAATTGATTGTACACCTCTTCTTAACACGTTGTCGACTTCTTTAAATGAATCTAAAAGTGGCGTTGATTTGTCGATTATTTCTCTTAAACGATCATTTGGAACTACAATTAAAGTATCGACATGTTCTTTTAATTCTTTAATTCCTTCTAAAGCTTGTTCCATACGTTTTTTACCTTCAAATGAGAATGGTTTTGTAACAATACCAACCGTAAGCGCACCTAAACTTTGAGCGATATCCGCGATTACTGGAGCAGCACCAGTTCCCGTGCCACCACCCATACCACAAGTAATGAACACCATGTCGGCATCTTTTAAAGCCGCTTCGATTTCATCTTTTGATTCTAGGGCAGCTTCCCTACCAATTTTAGGGTCAGCACCAGCACCTAGGCCATTAGTAAGTTCTTCACCAATTTGAATCTTATTTTCAGCTAGTGAAGCATTTAAAACTTGTGAGTCCGTATTAGCCACGATAAATTCGACAGCTTGTACCCCTGATTCAATCATACGGTTAACAGCGTTGTTGCCGCCACCACCAATTCCTATTACTTTAATTTTTGCTAATTGATCCATTTCTAATCCAAACATTGTTTTTTCCTCCTATTACTCGCCAAAAAAGTATCCAAATACTTTACCAAGCATCGTATCGCTTGAAGCGTTAATGAAATGTTTACTGGTTGAAGATAGGATATCCATATCTTCTTTACTAACCATTGTATAATCTTTTCCTTTTAATTTTAAAGTGCTGATAAAATAAATAATGTTGCCTAAAGCGGTACTATATTTATGATTTCTAACACCAATTAATTTAATCTTACCTATTTTAGCTTTGTTATCGAAAACTTCAGCTAAAGTATATTCTAGACCAAGGGCATTACTTACTCCACCAGTTACTATTATATACTTTATTTCTCTATTTGTTAAGAGGTTTAACTCATTTTTTGCTAAAGTTAGAATTTCTTCTAACCTCGACATCACCACTTCGGAAACTTCAAATTGATTAATTTTAATCTTTTTGCCTTCTCGATTAATCGTTTCATAAGTGTCATTAACATTCGCACTTTTACGATGGGCAAAAGCAAATTTTTCTTTTATTTTTAATGCTTCCGCACTATCTAATTTATACATAAACGCAATGTCCCCATCGATATCTTTACCACCCATATTGATGATTTTGGTATCAGTCGGAATGCCTTTATTATAAAGATTAATCGTCGTAGTTTCACTACCAATATTAATAATAGCACCATAATCATTATCGATTTCTTTACTGCGGAAGGTATTAACGTCGCCAATACTACCTAAAGAAATATCTACTAGTTCAATTCCTAAGCTTTCTAAAAGACTAACAACTGAGTATACGTTTTTTTTAGGAACCATACTCATCATCGCTCGCGCCGTTAACGTCTCGCCAGGGAAACCTTTCGGATCTTGCATCACGGTGCGATTATTAATCTTAAAATCAATCGGTACTAAAGCGACAAATTCTTTATCTGGAGTAAGATTCTTCGTTACCCCATCCATATAAGCTTTGTTCATATCTTTAGCGCTTATGGTTTCCTCTTCTACCTTCGCATGTCCTGTAATAATTTTATATTCCGCTAAATAGCTAGGCACCGAAGCAATTACCTTTTTTATTTCAATTCCCAGCATCTCTCCAGCTTCTTTAAACACCTTGGCAATTGATTTTCTAGCTAATTCTGGATCGGTAATTAATCCTTTTTTAATACCCTGAGCTGGAGTTTCGGCGGCGGCCAGTAAATTTAAATGGTTACGATATAACTCACAGACCACTAATTTAATCGTATCACTGCCAATATCAATACTCGAGTATACGTGCTCCATATCATCAACTCCTAAGGTATCATAATAATTATACTATATTTTTTTAAAAAAGCAAAGAAAATGCTTCAAAAAACTAGAAATTTTAGTAAGTCAAAAGAAAAAACCACTTATTCTGGTTTTTTCGTGATAATGGTTCTGGTATCATGGGTAAAATCTAAATTATCAATTAACTTTTTGCCTTCCTTATAGTTTAAAGATTTAACTAAATCATAAATATCATAAAGCACTTTCCCATATTTTTGAACATGATAATCAATAATACCATTAATACTATCGACATTTTCGGAAAGTAAAATCGTATTTTTTAAATTATTTTTGTTAGTTAAATTAAAATCTTCTTCTGTAAAGTTTTTATCATTTAAATTTGTATATATTTGGTCAAAAATATCTTTCACTTCCATAACTTTAGTATCAAAATCGATAAAAATATAATCATCATTTATATCTACATAATGACTAACAGCAGTTAAAATATTTTTGTTTTCAAAACATTTTTTATTAAATTTCGAAATGGAACCAAATTTAATAATTAAGTATATCTTTAAGTACTCTCTAATTTTAAAAAGTGGCATATCGATGTCTTTAATCGAAACTTTAAAGCCATGTTCTAAAATATTATTCGTAACATCACGATAAACTATCTCTTTATCTTTATAAACGTTAGCTGGTTCCTCATATTTTTTTATTTGAATAGGTTTTTGTTTTTGATAATCTATTTTTGCATAATAGTTTTTGATAAATTCCATCGTTTCCTTGGGCACATTCCCACTAATGGTTAAGATCATATTAGATGGGTGATAGAAAGTATGATAACAATCATAAAGAATTTCAGGCGTAATTTTTTTTATACTTTCGGAATAACCACCGACAGGATATCTATAAGGTGTTTTCGCAAAAGTATTATAAATGGTCGTATAATAAGCCATTTCTTCAGGATTATCAAAACCCGCTTTAATTTCTTGATCAATGATGCCCATCTCAGCGGCGACATTTTTTTCAGTATAATAAGGTTTAGTAACTAAATCTAATAATGTTTTTAAATTATCTAAAAACTTGGTTGGTGATGAAAAATAATAACTGGTTACATGGGCATTAGTATATGCATTACTCATAGCTCCATTTTGTTGAAACAAATTCATGATGTCTTCGCTATCTTCTTTAGCAAACATTTTATGTTCTAAAAAATGCGCTGTTCCAGCAGGAATTTTCATATATTCATCTTTATTTTGCGGTTTAAATTCTAATATTTTAGAACCATATAACGTCGTTATTTTAGCCATGGCTTCATGTCTATCCATTGGACAGATGAAAACCCGAAGACCATTATCTAAAACTTCTTCTTCGACGTCGATATCTAAATGTTTAAAGGTCTTCTTCATTATCAGCATCCCCTTCTAGTAAATAAATGGTATCGATGTTTACTTTATCAGCCATATTTTTAACATCATCGATAGTTACTTTCGCCATATTTTTTCGTCTTTCATCAATACTATCAGTATCAGATAGGACTTGCATAATAACATTATTTATAATCGCCATTTGATTATCTTCAATTTCAGTTAAAGCATTATTATATATTTCTTTTACTCTATCAATTTCTCTATCACTAATGTTAGTATGCATATTAGCTATTTCTTGTTTGATTAGTTTAATTGTTTTATCGGTAGCTGCCGCATCAATACCCGAATAAATAAAAGCGGCATCAAACGATAATCTTCTAACTGCATAAATGTAGTAACACAAGGAATTAGCTAATCTAATGGTTTTATTTAATTTTGAGTTCCAACCACTACCTAAAATGTTGTTATAGACTAAAGATACATATTTACGTTCAAAATCAGTAAGACCAACATAACGCAAACCTATGGCTAATTTACTCTGCTCAGTATGCGCTTTTTCTGTAAGCATCCTTTCTTTACGTTTAACTCCTTTTAAAGGACGTAATTTATAATTTGGCTTAAAATTACCCTTGATATTATTATCTAATACTTCTTTAATCGCATTTTCGTCAAAATCACCAGCCACAAAAACACTTAAACTATCTTTTTCAAAAAGTGATAAATAATAGTTATATAAATCTTTAGCCGTTAATTTAGAAGCATATTTGATGCATGCTTGAACAGTCATTTCACCAAAAGAATAAAGATGCATCTCTTCCCAAATACGTTCCTCCGTAAAGCGGTCGGGATCATCTTTAATTCGGCGCATGGTTTCGATATATTCATGTTTACATATTTCAAATATTTCGTTATCAAAAGCTCCCTTTTTAACATAAGGATCCCATAGATGTGAAAGCGCATATTCAAGACTTTTTTTATTCATACCTTTTTCGGTATATTTTTCATTGACAAAAGTCGTTTCTAAATAAAATGTGCGATCTAAACCTGATTTTACAAAGCCAATACTAACTGATGGATCATATAAAGCCATCCCAGCTCTGCATAATTCATCTAAATTGTGATACTGATTAGTCGCATACAAAAGAACTTTTCTTAAAATAGCACAGTAGACTTCATCTTCTTTGGTCACTTCTCTAGTTAAATAAAGTGAGGCACTAATAGTTTTAAATTTTTTAGTTTTAATAAAATATAAGTCATAGTTTTTCATTTTTGCTTTCTTGTAGTTCATAATCCACCTCTTTTTTATTATGTCATATACTTATTATTTTATAGCTTCTAAAGCCAGTTTAATCATTTTGTCAAAAGATTTTTCCCGCTCTAAAGCTGGTAATTCTTCTTTAGTGCGCAAATGATCAGAAACCGTGGCTAGACAAGCCGCTTTTTTACCACAAACATTTGCTATGTGAAAAAGGGCAAAAGCTTCCATTTCGGTACCTAAACAGTCTAGTTTTTTATTATAATAATCGATATTATCATTTTCATGATAAAAAACATCAGTTGAATAAATACGGCCTTGATTAATAATTATATTAAGCTCTTTAGCTTTACCCATTATTTTATTACTAATATCCATATCCGCTTTCATAATATAGTTCTTAGTACCATTTTGAACATAGGCAAAACTACTATCCGAATAAGCCTCTAATGCTAAAACAATATCAAAAATCTTTAAAGATTCATCATAAGCCCCAATACTGCCAATTCTAATAATGGTATCGACATCATAAAATTTAAATAATTCATAAGCATATATGCCAATACTAGGCATGCCCATACCTGAGGCCATCACCGTTACTCTTTTACCTTTATAATTTCCTGTATAGGCAAACATCCCACGTACTTTATTTACTAATTTAGCTTCTTCTAAATAATTTTCGGCGATATATTTGGCTCTTAAAGGGTCCCCTGGCATTAAAACTATTTTCGCAATATCTTCTTTTTTAGCTTCGTTATGTGCGGTCATAATTAGCTCCTTTCGTTTTGATAATAATTATATCTCTTAAAATGGTTATTTTTTTCTAATTTTTTGGTCATGATATTTTGAAGAACTCGGCTGGTGCCAGTTTTAAAATCATATTTATCTTTATAGGGTTCAACTAAAACACTATAAAGTCCAAACTCTTTTGCGCCTTTAATATCGGTCAGCATTTGATCGCCAATCATGACAGTATCATTTTTATTACCATCTAAAACAATTAAGGCTTTTTCAAAAGCTTTTTCATTGGGTTTATCAGCTTTATATAGATAATTAGTTTCTAACACTCTAGCTACAGGTAAAACTCTTTCTTTAGCATTATTGGAAACTAAACAAACATTAAATTTTTCATTTAATGATAAGAAAAAATCTTTTAATTTTTCATTTACCTCTAAACTATTTACTTCCATAATAGTATTATCGATATCAAAGATTAAATTAGTAAAACCATTTTGTTTTAAAAAATCATAATCGATACTATAAATATCCTTCGCATACATATCGGGAATAACTAAAGCTGTTTGCTTTTTATCACCCTTTAATACATTGATAAAGCTTTTAAACATCTCTATTTTTTGATTAGCCATGGTTTCCCTTCTTTCTTAAGACTATTATTTTCCTTACTATTAAAAGTATAACACAGTTTATTTATTTTATTTTTAAAATCAATGCTTTTTTACATTTAACTGACAGAAATAGACAGAAAAAAGGACTTTGAAAAAATCCTTTATCCATTAAAAGTATATTTATATCTATTACCATTTTTTGATATAGTAACCGTATCACTATCAGTGATAACTTCTTCTGTGATGGCATCTTTAATAACTTTATCTTCTAAAAAGCCTTCCTTTTTTAAAGTAGCAATGCTGACTTTACAACCTTCAGCCGTTTTACATTTATCATCAATAGTATACATATTGGCATTTACATAATTTTTAGCAGCTCTTTCGATAGCGATTTTTTGGGAATCACTGGCTGTTTGTCTACTTTCATTTATAGCATTCATAATTAATGGAGTTACAATAACACCAACGATACCTAAAATAACAATGACTCCTAAAAGTTCAACTAAAGTAAATCCTTTTTTCATTTTTTCACCCATTTCATTTTTAATTTAATGTATAGTTACAAATTTTTTAATATCTTCTTTGGTTAATTTTTGACCATTATTATTATATAAGCTAATAGAAATCGTAAAATTATCTTTCGGATAATAAATGGTTACCGAAGATGTTTTAGCTTTATAACTATTTTCAGTATTATAGCTATAACCCTTTAATTTTTTGCCCTTAACTATTAAAGTAAATTCTTTATCTTTAACTTTATAGTCACTAGATAATTTCATTTCATTTACAATTTCTTTATCCATTTCCAAATTATCTTTTGGTTTTGATAAATAAATAGAATACTGCAGGATATTATAATTATCGTTATTGATGTAAGTTTTAGAAATATCGGTACTAGCAGATATTTTATAACCAGTAGGAGTATTATAGCTTACTTTAACGCCACCATATGATAATACTTCTTCACTTGTATTTACTTCACCTGTTAATAAAGCATTAAACCAGATTGTTGTTTTTGGAAAACTAATCATTAAGCAAACACTAATTAAAACAGTCGCTCCAGCAAAAATTAATAAAACATAGCCATCATTAAGGCCTTTCTTTTTAGTAAATTCTTGTTCATGTGTAAAGTTTAAATATAGAAAACCTAAAGATAAATACATATAAGGAAGTACATAGAAAAGTAATAATCCACATGTCAAAATAGATCCTAAGAGCCAAAAGATAAAACTTACAAGCATACCATAAATGCGTACCCGGTGACCTGCAACCATGTCAATCGTTTTGGAAAGTACTTCGCGAATATTACCGTTTGTTTCTAAATAACTAAATGGTAACATTAAAACAACTGGGAAAACTAAAATTAAAATAGCTAGATTAATAAAAATACCTACGATGGGAATAAGTCCAATAAGATTAGTGCCGAAAATTAAAGCAAAAATCACTATAAATATTAATTTTAAATATTGGTAATCTTTTAATTTGGCAAATAAAGCTGAAAATTGAATATCTTTTTTTTGGCATTCCTTCATTGTCATATCGGTAAAACTTAAAATAAGAGGACTCATTAGACAAAAAATTAAACCGAGTATTATATCATTCAGTAATTTTATATTATAATGGTAACCAAAATATAAAGTTAAAAGATAAATTATACTAGTTAATACTCCCAAAATTACCATCATTATTAGTAGGGCTTTTGCTAAAAGTGTTTTAGGTTTAGTTTTAGCTTTCGCTTTAATACTAACCCTAGTTATATTATTTACCATATTACCACCACTATTATTATAACACAAAAATAGAGTTTATTTAAAACCCTATGTCAAATAGAATAAATTAATAATATTTACTTACTCTTCGAGTTAACCCGTAGTATAATTGATTATAAGGAATATTGAGTAGTTGGGTGATTGCCGAATTCCGTAAAGGAAGGAGGTGATGTGATGTCAAAAACTTTTCTTAACAATTTTCACTTGTCTTGCACGTTAACGTATAGTATAATTAACTTAGGATATGTTTGGAATTTATCAGATGCTTTCCCTTTCTTTTACGAATCGTAACAGAAAGGTGGTGATGCTTATGACTAAAAGAGAATTAGCTCTATTTAGCATAATTATCCTGCTATTTCTAGTAGTAATCATATTACTTTTGAAATAACGAAGGCATCTGATTTCAACAACAGTTGATTTCAGATGCCACACCCATAAGGGAAGCATTTGATTAGCCACAACCAAATGTATCCTTTTTTATTGTATGAAGTTTCCTTCATCTGTATACATTATAACACATTGTTACCATGATGTCAAAATTAACTTTTTGGTTTAATAAGTGAAAGTGATACTTTATTTTTATCTTTCAAAATATCATCGACATAACAATCTACGATATCACCAACGTTTACTACTTCCATTGGATGTTTAATAAATTTATCGGTTAATTTAGAAATATGGGCAAGGCCATCATTTTTTAAACCAATATCGATAAAAGCTCCAAATGGGGTTACATTACGCACTGTTCCTTGAAGATGCATACCAAGTTTTAAATCTTCTAAATGCAAAACATCATTTTTTAAAATTGGTTTGGGCATCTCATCACGGGGATCACGATTAGGTTTTTTAAGTGATTTAATAATATCTTCTAAAGTATAAGCATCAGTATTTAATTTATCAGTATAATCTTTAATATCAATCTCAAAATTCATTTTATCAGTACCAATATCATTTAAAGTAAGTCCTAAACTATTTAATAAATTCATAGTTACCGCATAACTTTCAGGATGGATATCGGTACTATCTAAAACATTTGAACCATCAATAATTCTTAAGAAGCCAACAGCTTGGGTATATACTTTTGGACTTAAAAGTTTTTTAATTGTTTCCCTACTCATTATTTTTCCATGTTCATCACGATAAGCGACAATCTTATCAATATTAGCTTTCGTAAGGCCAGAGACATATTTTAAAAGTGATTTACTAGCAGTATTAATATTAACCCCGACACTATTTACGGCTTTAGTTACAACAAAATCTAAAGAAGTACTTAATTTTTTATCAGGAATATCGTGTTGATACATCCCAACCCCAATACTCTCGGGATCAATTTTTACAAGTTCCGATAGCGGATCTTGCAGACGTCTTGCAATACTAATAGCACTTCGTTCTTCGACATGTAAATCTGGAAATTCCGAAATGGCGAGTTTCGAAGCTGAATAAACCGAAGCTCCAGCTTCACTGACGATAATATATTCAACTTTTCTTTTAGCTTCTTTAATCGTCTCTGCCACAAAGGCTTCACTTTCTCTAGAAGCGGTACCATTACCAATAGCGATAATATCGATATTATATTTGTCGATTAAATCAAGTAAAATTTGTTTACTTTTTTCTTTTTCATTTTTCGGCTCATGCGGATAAATAACTTTAATGCATTCTTTTTTACCAGTGGCATCAACTACCGCTAATTTACAACCTGTACGATAAGCTGGATCAAAACCTAAAACTCTTTTTTCTTTCATTGGTGGCTGCATAAGTAAATTTTCTAAATTTTTACTAAAGTTATCCGTAGCTTCATCTTCAGCTTTTTCCGTAAGTTCACTTCTGATTTCTCTAGAAACTGAAGGTTCAATTAAACGTTTATAACTATCTTTAATGGCATCTTTAATAACATAGTTATAAGGTCCCTCTTTTTTAATTAATTTTTCTTCTAAATAGTTAAAAATTTTATCTTTATCGACATCGATATTAACGGTAATGACTTTTTCTTTTTCCGCTCTATTAATAGCTAAAACACGGTACCCTTTTGCATATTTAACTTTTTCAGCAAAGTCATAATACATTTCGTAAACTTTATTCTCATCAATCGCATTTTTCTTTACTTTCGTTATTATTACGCCTTCATGATAAAATAATTTTCTAATCCATTTACGGTAGTAAGCATTATCACTTATCCATTCGGCAATAATATAGCCTGCCCCTTCCATCGCTTCTTCTTTGGTTTTTACTTTATCATTTAAATATGGTTTTGTAAGTTCATCTATTGGTTTAGCTGTATAACTCATAATTTGTTTCGCCAGTGGTTCTAAACCATTTTTAATAGCTTCGGTAGCTTTGGTTTTTTTCTTTTCTTTAAATGGACGATATAAATCTTCCACTTCCACTAATTTTGAAGCGGTCATTATTTGACTTTTTAATTCTTCGGTAAGTAAACCTTTTTCATCAATTAGACGAATAACATCTTCTTTTCTTTTGAGTAAATTTACTTCATACATATAAACTTCATTAATTTTACGGATTTGTTCTTCGTCTAAGTTTCCAGTTACTTCTTTACGATAACGGGCAATAAAAGGAATTGTATTGCCTTCTTCTAAAAGTTTTAAAGTTTTTTCTACTTGACTTACTTTGATTTTTAAATCTTCACTGATATTTTTTATAATATTTTCATTCATGTTTATCCATCCTTACCTATAAATTATAACATATTTCCTAGAAAAGAAAAAGCAA
The DNA here is from genome assembly GCA_947589375.1 of uncultured Bacilli bacterium. Classification (GTDB taxonomy): domain Bacteria; phylum Bacillota_I; class Bacilli_A; order RF39; family UBA660; genus Coprosoma. Next base: position 13,308 of record CANQAO010000020.1, read on the forward strand.
ACTAAAACAAAAGACAACCATTAATTAATCATACCTTTTTCCATTAAAACTTTAATAAGTCTTTATTTTTTACATGTTTTATGTTATACTTAATAAGTAACTTATTTGTCTCCTTAGCTCAGTTGGTAGAGCAACAGACTCTTAATCTGTGGG
>CANQAO010000021.1 GCA_947589375.1 uncultured Bacilli bacterium
TCTTTAGTTAATCTTTCTGAATATTCTTTAATAAGTTGGTTTCCGTATTTAGCTCTTTTCTCTCCCCCTTGGGCTTCTATTAAAAGCTTTCCGACTTCATAATAACTTTCTAAATCATGTTTATTTTTTGAATAATCTTTGACTTGTTTATAGATTTCATTTTTAACTAAAATATCTTTAATGTCTTGATAATAGTTCAATTGAATCATCTCCTTCTAACTGATAAGTAGTCGTAAAAATTCTTTCATCGCTGACATATTCTAAAACTAATTTGTTTTCTTTTTTACATAAGATAATGCCTATAGTCTTATCATGAAACACTTTTTTAATATGTTTGTCGGTATAATTCATATATTCTTTAATTTGAGCAGTATGTTCTCTTTTAAATTCATTTATTTTAACTTCTAAAACTATAAAAGAATTATAATTATAATTAAAAAGTAAAAAATCAATACGATGATAAGTGGGTCCTATTTTTATTTTTACTTCATGACCGGCATAAGTAAATCCCACACCTAATTCTTTTAAAAAATTATCCATATCCTCTAAGATTAATTGATGAAGAGCATATTCCGTTAATTTTTCTGGAATATTTTTGGTTTTAATAATCACGGGGTTTTTGATTAAAGTATTTATTTTAGGCTCTTTTAACTCTTCTTTATAACCTATTCGTTCATACTCATTACTTTTTATTCTTTCTCTTAATTCTCTTACAGATAAGTTATAACTTTTAACAGCCATCACATAATAATTGAAAATGCATGTACTACTGACTGGTAAAATGTATCGATAATGTGACCAACTTAATTGGTGCCGCAATGCGGCACCTTTTTGAATTATTGAATAAAATTGCCGCATTCTTTTTAATGATGAAACTGTATAACCTTGACCAAGTTCTTTAGTTAATTTCTCTGAATATTCCTTAATAAGTTTGTTGCCATATTTAGCTCGCTTTTCTCACGCCTAAAGCTTCGATTAAGAGTTTACCTACTTCATAATAACTTTCTAAATCATGTTTGTTTTTTGAATAATCTTTAACTTGTTTATAAATTTCATTCTTTATTAATATATCTTTAATATTTTGATAATAATTCATATGAAAAATCCTCCTTTATAGTAATATACCCTATAGAAAGGCCTAATTCCTTCTTTTTTTCGTAAATTTTTTCAAAAAAAAACGACCTTTTAAGTCGTTTACATCGTTGGATTGGTACCTGGACCGATTGGAATACCTATAATAAACCAACCAATTAAAATTAAAGCCCAAACAACCATACAAAGTAAGATGGTTGGTAATAACATTTTTAAAGTTCCAAAAACTGTAATTTTAACACTCTCTTTACTATTGTATTTTTCTAAGAATGCCAACATAACAATAAAGTATATAAAGAAAGGGGTAAGTCCTTTACCAACACTATCGGCGGCTTTAAAGATAAATTGTGTAAAATCGGGAGTGATATTAGCTTTCATAAATAAAGGGACGATAATTGGTGAAGCCATAGTCCATTTAGTAACCGAATCAGGAATTAATATCGTCATAACAATAAAGATAAGGAACATAATTAGAATAAGTGGTAGACCCGTAAATTCTAAATTACTCATAAAGGAAATAAGCCATGATCCGACAACTTCACCGATATTGGTAAATTCTAAAATACTGACTAATAATGAAGCAAAAAACATCAAAACGAATATATATCCTAAATTATCAAATTCTTTTGATAGTCCAACACTAAATTCATTAGTACTAGTAATGTTTTTCGAAATGGCACCATAAATACCTGAACAAACCATTAAAATGATTAAGAACATAAATAAGAAGGCATCGTTAAATGGTGCGCCACCGCCTAAAAGCTGGGCGATAAAGTCTTTTTCATCCATATCTAAAAGTAAGCCACTTAAAGGAAGTCCTGGAATAATCATATAAATAAATGATAACATTAGAACTATAAAGGCAATGGTACTTACAATTAAACCTTTTTTCGAAGTAGTAAAACTATCCTCTTCTTTAATTGAGTCTTTAACTTTTGGTCTTAAAAAAGCTTCGATAATAAGCGTACCAATAATAGTTAAAATAATGGTACTACCAATCATAATAAAGGAATTAGACCACGCATTGAACACATATTCCTTATCCACACTTAATGTAGCGGCTTCTCTAGTAAGTAATCCTAATTGATAATCATCAAAATTAAAGATTAATCCCGCTCCATAGCCCATCGTAATCCCAATAAAGGCTGTTAAAATACCTAAGACCGAATTACGATTAGTATATTGATAAAAAACGGCCGCGAGAGGAAGCACGATAATATATCCGCTTTCACCAAAGAAAGACGAAATAATGCCGATAAACAAAGTCATAAATGTAATGACAGCTGGTTTTAATTTTCTAAATGGCATAAAGACAGCTTTTAATAAACCACTAGCTTTACCAATAGAAATAGCCATTAAAGAAATAATTAATAAAACTAATGGTTTAAAAGCTTGGAAAGTTTCCACCGGTGAACTAAAGAAATATTTTAGTCCTTCTAGGGAGAAAATACTTTTAATAGTAGTCATTGATGTTTCTAAACTACCATTAACAATCGTCGTAACTTCTCCTTCGACTCCTAAAAAGGCCGCGATAGCACTAACGCCCATAATAACTAAAATTAAAATAATAATGGTTATAACTGGACCTAATAATAACTTTTTCTTTTTCATATGCTACTCCTCTATAACTTTTTTTAACTTCTTATTAAATTCTACTCTGGGAATCATAATACTGCGGCCACAGCCGAGACATTTGATTTTAATATCCGCGCCGACTCTAATAATTTCCCATTCATTAGTACCACAAGGATGCTGCTTCTTCATGATAACTTTACTGCCTAACTTATAGTTCACCATGAACCTCCACTTTAGGATATGGGATTTCGATATTTTTCTCATCAAAGACGATTTTAATCATTCTATTTACCTCACGTTTAAAAGCAAAGTCTTTTAAAGGTTCACAGTCCGCTTCAATTCTAAATAACATGGCACTATCAGCAAGCTCTTCAAGGCCAACCATTTGCACATCAGATTTTAAATAAGGGATTTTTTCACTTAAACGTTCACATACTTCATGTAAAACTTTTTCTACTTCTTCGACATTGCTTTCATAAGCTACAGCAACATTGATAATACATTTAGCATCATGGGTACTATAATTGATAATATCAGTAACATTGCGGTTAGCAATCGTCATTACTTCACCAGAATATGCTCTTACTTTGGTATTTTTCATCCCAAGTTCAATAACCGTACCTCTAAAATTACCAATTTTTATGTTGTCACCAACATCATATTCATTATCGACAATAATTGAAAAGCCCGCTAAAAAATCTTTTAAAATATCTTGAAGCGCAAGACCAGCGATAACTCCAGCAATTCCTAAGGAAGCCAGTAAAGCCCCAGTATCAACGCCCCAAACACTTAATATAGATAAGACCGCGATAATTAAGATAATATATTTAATGATATTTAAAATTAGGTTCATAATAGTTACGGATTTTTTATGAGCACTAAATTTAGACCCCGCTTTAAAAATTTTAATAACTATTTGTTTTATAAGCATATAAAACAAAAAAGCAATTACAATAATTAAAACCGGTAATAAGATTTCTTTGGTTAATAACTTTTTTAACACTTTATCATTCCTTTATATTTAAAATTTCTAAAATTCGATTTAAGTCGGCATTGTTTTCAAAAGATATTTCCATTTTTTTATCTTTGATTTTAACTTTGGTATCTAATTTTTCACAAAGTAAATCTTCGACATATTTATATTCATTTGATTTTTCTCTTTTTTGAACTTGTTTTCTTTTTTTCCCGCTACTAACTTCTTCAACATCACGCACAGTTAAGTTAGTATCAGCTATTTTTTTGGCAAGTTTAATAATTTCGTCATTATCTTCAAGTTTACTTAATACTCTAGCATGACCCATAGTGATTTTTTTCTCTTCGATTAGTTTTTGTACGGAATCAGGTAATCTAAGTAACCCGATAATATTCGTGATATGGCTACGACTTTTACTCACTCTTTTAGCTAGTTCATCTTGTGTGATATTTAAATGTTCAAGTAAACCTTTATAAGCTCTAGCTTCTTCTAAAGCATTTAAATCTTCACGTTGTAAATTTTCAAGTAAGGCAATTTCAGCCATTTCTTCATCACTGATTTGTCTAACAATCGCTGGAATCGTTTTTTTGCCAGCTAGTTTGCTTGCACGAACTCTTCTTTCACCAGTAATAATTTCATAACCTTTAATGCTTTTTTTGGCAATAATTGGTTGAAAGACCCCATGTTTTTCGATGGAAGCGGCTAATTCTTGTAACGCTTCTTCATCGAAAACTTCTCGTGGTTGATAAGGATTAGGTCTTAATTCAGCTAAATTTAATTCGGTAACTTCTTCAGCATTGGTTTCTTCATAGATGCGTCTTTCAAAGTCACTGACATTAGCATTTAAATTATCTAAATCAAAGAGTTGTTCAAGACCTTTACCTAAAGCTCTTTTTTTATTTTCCATTACGTTCAATCACCTCTTTTGCTAGATTGATATATGCTTCAGCGCCCCGGCTTTTAGGATCGTAAGCGATTATTGGTTTTCCATGACTTGGAGCTTCGGAAAGCCTAACTAGTCTTGGAATAATAGTATCGTAAACTCTTTCTTTAAAATAACTTTTAATATCTTGAACTACTTCTAACCCTAAATTAGTTCTATTATCGAGCATAGTTAGCAAAACGCCTTCGATATCTAAAGTGGGATTTAAAGTTTTTTGCGCCAGCATAATTGAATTTAAAAGTTGCATAATACCTTCTAAAGCAAAGAATTCACATTGCACCGGAATAATCACTGAATCAGCCGCGGTTAAAGCATTGGTAGTTAAAATTCCAAGTGAAGGCGGACAATCGATTAAAATGTAATCGAATGTTTCTTTAGCAATATCTAAATGTTTTTTAAGTTGTGTGTTTTTCGCAAAGCCTTTATCAATACGGCTTAGTTCCATAAGCTCAATATCAGCTCCAGCTAAACTAATAGTTGCTGGAACGACATATAAATTACGGAAACGGCTCTTTAATATAACATCACCGATTCTAGCTTTACCAATAAGTAAATCATAAATACTTTTTTTGATGTCCCCTTTTTCAATCCCAAGACCTGTTGTACTATTGCCCTGGGGATCTAAATCTATTAATAAAACTCGTTTGCCAAGCATTCCTAAAGATGCGGATAAATTAATACTTGTAGTAGTTTTTCCAACGCCACCTTTTTGATTGACTAAAGCAATTATTTTTCCCATTTCTACCACCATTTTCTTTTATTTGTCGTTAATTTTATTTTATCATATTATGCGTGATAAATCTATGCTTTTCGAAATTATTTATTTTTTAATTTCATCATTTTATCATACTCTTGATATAAATATTGAACACCATTTTCTAAGAAAAAATAATGCCTCACATAACAAATTAAAAAGATCAGTAAAATTAAAATGACTAAAGCAAATAAAGGCATTTGTTTTGTAATAAAAATTGAAAGCAAAATAAATACCGCATAAAACAAGGTAACTAGTAAATGAATAAGTCTTTCATGTTGAAAAAATTTTATTTTAGTTAAATGATTTTGAATGTCTTTGTCAGTTATTTTGCCTTTTTCGATAAATTTATCAGTTTCTTCGATATAATTTTTTAAATATTCCCTCATTTTATCACCATAATAATTATAGTACTTTACACTTCAAAAAACAATAATATTGTCTTTTGTTTTTGCACGCGTTATAATTATTAATATAGAAATGGGTGATAAAATGGAAACATTAGAAGCAATTAAAAAAAGAGTTTCGACTAGGAAATTCTTAAAAAAACAAATTACAGAAAAAGATTTAAAAATTATTTTAGAAGCTGGTAAACAAGCCCCAATAGCTTATAATAAATATGATGATTTAGTAATAACTGTCGTTCAAGATAAAGATACTTTAAAGGAAATCGATAGGTTATGTGACGAATATTACGGAGCTGATACGATGATTTTCTTTAATGCCCCAACTTTAATTTTTGTATCATCAAAAAAAGCTAAATATGATCAAGAATATGAAAACGTTGCCTGTGTGATGGAAAATATGGCTTTAGCAGCTACAGACATTGGCGTTGGTAATGTTTATTTAAAAGGTATGACTCTACATATTGAAGAAAAGACTTTATCAAAACTTTTAAAACTTGAAGAAGGCGTAAGAGCCATTGCGGCTTTAGGTGTCGGTTACCCTGATGGCGAAACGATTCCTAAAGTTCATAATATGAAAATTGAAAGAATATAACAATATTCTTTTTTAGTAGAAAAACAAAATCATAATCTAGTTTTAAACTATTTAAAATGCTTTCTAAAGTATTTTTTTCATGGATTCCATCACTATTTCATATTTATCAACTTATTATAATATATTTAAAAATATAGAAAAAAATAATTAAATGATTTTATTATATTTTATATAAAATTTTGGAATTTTATGATACAATATTAATCACGAAAGGAGATTGATTTTTTTGAAATTAGAAGATTTTAGAAAAATAAAAGCCGAATTAAAAAAACAAAAGGAACTAAATGATGTTAAAATCCGTTTAAATAATGAAAAAACTAGAATGGCCGAAGAAAATCAGTTTGCATGTAAAGTGGTTAATACTTTTTTGTTTTTAGTAATAGGCCTTGTCCCATTATCTATAAGTCTCATATTCTTAGGCCCTGTAATTTTCACGAGTATTTTTCCAGATTTTAGTTTTCCAATAGTTATCGTAGGAAGTTTATTAGGTATCGGAACTATTTTTAGAAAAATTCGAGATAAAAAATACAAAATTAAAGAAAGAATAAAAGCTTTTTCTAAGGCCAAAACCGAAGCTGAAAAAATTGAAGAAGAAATCCACTATCAAACTGAATTAGAAAAAGCCAAGAATAGAAATCAAGTTCTAAATCAAGCTTTAGCTGATGTAAATTCTAATGAGGCTATATTTAAAGCAATGTCTGATCAATATGGTATTACTGAGAAAAAACCTTTACAAACAAAAGAAGAAACAGAACAAAGCATCCAAGAATTATCCACATTAATAAAAGAAAAATATAATAAATTAGATTTATTAACTGCTAAAAAAGTTTTACATGATAATTTTGTGGACATTAGAAAAAAAGACGAAAGAATCATACAAAAAATAGGATTACCCTTCATATTTAGCATGATATTCTTTATGCTAATGTTAATTCTAACGATATCCCTTATGAAAACGATACCATTAACTACCTTATTAGTAGGTTTATTATCATCAGAAGCGGCCGCCATAGGAGCTTCAATTGGATATACGATAAGAATGGACAAAAACATGAAAAAAGCCTTTGACAATTTAAATTCTAAATTAGGTAATGATGCTTTAGAACCTGAAATTAAAGATAATTATAAAGAAGATGAAGAACTTACAATATCAATAGAAAATGTAACTAGTGATATTAGTATTGCGGAAGTTCAATTACAAGAACAAAAGCTAGCATTAGAAACAATTCAAAGCGAATCTACCAAACAACACACCTTAGAACAACCAACATTATCTAATGATTTAGGTGAAATGAAATTATATATTCAAGATATACCAGCATCCCATGAATCAGATAAACAGCAAAAAAGGAATCATACATTAGTAAAAAAAATCAATTCAAAGTGATGATAAACACAATATCATCACTTTTATTTTCTCCAATATTAAAACAGTCTTTCTCATTATCCGTTAAAGTGCCATCTTTCAAAATAAAATGAAATTTTTAAGATATGATTTTGCACATCGAAGAAGCTACTTTATCTAAACTTTTAAAACTTGAAGAAGGCGTAAGAGCCATTGCGGCTTTAGGTGTCGGTTACCCTGATGGTGATATTCCGCCTAAAGTTCATAATATAAAAATTGAAAGAATATAACAATATTCTTTTTTTGTATATATTTGTTTTACAAAAACGGGATTTTTGTCTTAAGCGAATTTCCCGTTTTTGTATATGTTTTATGTTCAAAAATCAGAAATTTATCATTTGACTAAAAAGATAAATATAATTAATATTAACGCTTAAGGGAAATGCTATAGATCGGCGTCTGCCTTCTTTTGATCAATATGATTCTAAAAGGAGGTTTTGTTTATGACAAAAAAAGATATGTTAATAACCGCCTTGATTGTCATAATCATTTTGTTAATTATTTTCTCTTAGGAGAAACTTAGGGGGATTTGGTTAATAAAAAAGGCGCCTAGCAAAAGCTAAGCGTCTATCTAATAAATAGGTAGGCACTGATTCAGTGTTTCCCTTCAATTTAATTTTATCATAAATTTATGCATATTTCAAAGAAAAATTCATAATATTCTAAAATTAAATAAGGTTTTTAATATATTTGTTGTTTTACATTTTTTTAATTTTACTTAACACTATATGACAAAAAATAGGCCAATAATCATCAAAACTACGCCGCCAATGATCGTCGAAATTTTTCCGACTAATTTAGCAATTTTCTTACCTAAAACTAAACCTAAAAAAGTAAATAAAGCACTCATGCAAGCAAAGATACTAACCGATAATATATAATTTGGATTAATATTGGTAAGTGTCAGCCCAACGGAAAAGCTATCAATACTAACGGCAAAAGCAAATAAAAATAATTCTATCGTTTTCATGACTTTAAGTTCTTCTTTATCACTAAAAGATTCAATTAACATTTCTAGACCAATGGCAAACAAAACAATAAAAACAATAATATCGGGATTTATTTTAATGAAATTTAAGATACTAGTGCCCACAAATAGGCCAATTAGTGGCATAAAAAAATGAAATATGCCCACTATTATCGCTAGTAAATAAATTTGTTTTTTGGGAATGCCTAAAGTTCCATAAGCGAGTGATAAGGAAAAGGCATCCATACTTAAACTAACGGCAACTAAAAAAACTAATAATAATTCCATAGGCCCTCCTATAAAATTTTATTATTAGCTTTTTTTAATATTCCTAGAAATACTTATCGATTAATTCTTTGACTAACGATTTATATTCAGTCTCTGTGTTTTCTTCGGCTTCAATTAAACATAAAGGGGGAAATAAGACACACCACCAATTGTCACCTTTGCCTTCACCTAAAGTTACTAATAAAGATTCATAGTAACCTTCTTCATAAGTAACGCCTTTATATTTTTTTTGTGGAAAATAATTATAGCCGAAATTCACCTTATATCCTTTATCGTATTTTTCCTTATTTAAAACATTTTGAACTTCATTTTTAACATTGGGTAAATTAGCTTCAATTAAGCGTCTAGCTTCGTTACTGTCTTTGGCATTTTTAAGTAAACTATACATCGACGTTTCTAATTCATCTTTAACTTTTCCTTTAATCGCCTGATCATAATCCGAATTACTATTAGGAACGACTCTTATTCTAATAGCATCATCAGGAATTTTAATACTGCTGGCTAAAGCTGAAGACGTAAAAATATAAAAGATTGCAATCATAATTAAAAAGATAATTGTTTTTTTCATAAAAAGTCCACCCTTCTAATTAATATTGGGTGAACCTTTTATTTTTTATTCACTTATGATAAGTTTCATTATTAATTATTTTAAAAGCACGATAAATTTGTTCAAGTAAAATAACTCTAAAAAGTTGATGCGGAAAAGTCATTTTAGAAAAAGCGATAGCATAATTACTTCGGTCTTTAACTTTTTGATCTAAACCATAAGAACCACCGATTATAAAATCAATGTCCGCATGATTCATTAAAGTTTGATCAAGTTTAGAAGCAAATTCCAAAGAAGACATGGCTTGGCCATTTAAGTCTAACGTAATCACATAATCTTCTTTCTTAATGTGCTTTAAAATACTTTCGGCTTCTTTTTTTAAAGCTTTTTCTTTAATCTTTTCATCGGCAACTTCGATAATTTGAATCTTTGAATATTTCGATAATCTTTTTAAATATTCATCTATAGCCGCCGCTAAATATTTTTCTTTGATTTTACCGGCGCAAATGACTTTTATCATATTTCGATAACTTCCGTTCTTTCTTTTTGTTTAGCGACAATAACACTTGGAGCTTTTTTTTCATGTTTTTCATATGTTTGATAATACATTTCTAAAGCTTTATCCGGATTATTGTTTTCTTCACTTAAATGTGCGAGAATCACCTGTCTAGTTTTATCTGTCGTAAATTGCGATAGATAATAAGCGGAATCTTTATTTGATAAATGTCCTTTATCACCTAAGATGCGCTGTTTAAGATGATAAGGATATTTACCATTCATGAGCATTTCTAAATCATGATTACTTTCTAAAACATAGATATCATGATCTTTTAATTTATCGTGGTTTTTAAAATTAATATATCCTGTATCGGTCATATACATTAGTGATTTGCCCTTTGATTCAAAAATGTAACCATTGGAATCAGCAACATCATGAGAAGTTTTAATCGGTGTAACTTTTAAATCTTTAACCATAAGAGGCTTTTCAATATAAACATAATCATCAATTAACATGTCTAATTCTTTATCCATAGCTTTAGTTAAATAAATAGTTGGATGATGTTTTTTTAAAAATACAGGTAAGCCATTAACATGATCTACATGGGTATGGGTTAAAAAGATGGTTTCAATTTCATCGGGATCAACACCAATATCTTTTAAATTAGTTTCGACATATTTATTACTCATACCAATATCGACTAAAACTTTAGTATCATTAGTTTCAATATAAGTACAGTTGCCTTTACTGCCACTAGCTAATACACAAACTTTCATTATCTATATCCTCTTGGATAAAGAACTGATGGATTAACGTGGCAATATTCACAGCCTTTCCAAACTTCATAGTGAACATGTGGTCCAGTACAATCACCGGTACAACCCACATAACCAATGACTTGGCCGCGGGCGACTTTTTGACCAGCTTTAACCGCAATTCGTGACATATGGCCATAAAGTGTTAAATAACCATTATTGTGATTGATAACGACATGGTTACCATAACTATAGTGGTAATTAGCTTTAACAACAACACCATTATTAGTGGCATATATTTTAGAACCATAACCGGTACCGGAAATATCTAAACCAGTATGCAGTTCACGGCCTCTGCCAACTGGACTATAACGATACTGATAACCACTACTCATCGTCCATCCACTATCTGTTGGCCAGCCCCAGTTTGTCAGACTACCAACACCGGAAACATATTTCGTCCCTTTGACCACCACTTTATTAACGGGTGTTTTTAATACTTGTTTGCCTTGGGGATCGACATAGGTGATTTCTCCGTTAATCTTTCTAACTTTTTGGGAGACACGTTCTAAACCATTTTGACCTTCAGTGATAACTTTTTCATCGCCCATAATTAATGATTTATCATAACGTTCTTCGGTTTTATAGGCACTTTCAAGATCTTTGACCACGGAACTTTCTTCAACTATACTAATCTTGGGATTAGTTTGTTCAATTTTTAATTGTTGTCCGGGATATAGTAAATTAGAATTACTATTTAAATTATCATTTGATAATAGTAATTCTTCAGTACTAATTTTGTTATTAAAAGCTACTTGATCTACTGTATCACCATTTCTTACCGTATAAATACTTTCTTTAGTATTATCGCCATATAATAAAGCTTTACTAAGTTCAGTCTCATCAGTATAAATGGTTGCATTTACTGGAATATTGGTCTCTTTAATGGTGATATCTTCATTAATATAAACATTATCGATAAATTCACCAGTTGTATCAATTGGTGTTTGTTCTTTATTTTTATAAAGGTTGTATCTATCTTGACCAACGTAAGTATTTATTAAAGTAATGACCGCATTTTTAAAAGTTTTTTCTTTTAAAACATTGATTTTGGTGTTTTTAGATTTATCTTTATTATTGTCACCAGGCTCACTACTTTTAATTGCAATTTCATATCCTTTAACCGTAAAGGCGGCTTTACTTTTAATTTTATTGTAAACTTCTTTAACCGAAGAGAGCTTTCCATTATAAGTTAAAATTTTACTAATATGTAGTCCCTTAGGTTCATAAACAGTATCAACTTGATATTTACGTTTATAAAAATTACCATTTTCGTTAATGTAATTTTTAAGTTCTTTTTCGTCTGTTATTGTCCCTAATAATTTATCATCCAAAAACACTTGATAATAGCTATTAGGTATAACGCTTTTTTTATAACTAAAACCAAGTACACATGTACTGGCTAACATGATTATAATAACTAACCAAAATGATAGTTTTTTCATGTTATCACCTACTCCTCATTTTTTTCCATATTAAAGAATGAACTTGTATTACGTTTAAAGACTAAATCAATCGTCGCTGTGGGTCCATTACGATGTTTAGCAATGATAAATTCACTTTTACTAGTATTAGCATCAATAGCGGCTTCTTTGTTATAATAGTCATCACGATATAGAAAAGCGACAATATCGGCATCTTGTTCGATTGAACCAGATTCCCTTAAATCTGAAAGTAGTGGTCTTTTTTCTTCTCTGGTCTCAACACTACGTGAAAGTTGGGCAAGAGCGATAACAGGTACTCCTAATTCCATCGCCATGGTTTTTAATGAACGAGAAATTTCGGAAACTTCTTGTTGCCTTTGACCAGCATATCTATTTGAACCACTAATTAATTGTAAGTAATCGATGATAACGACATCTAAACCATCATCAGAATTTGCAAGCCGGCGACATTTAGCTCTAATTTCACTCACTGTCATGCCTGAGGTATCATCGATAAATATTTTGGTATCCGCTAGTCTACTAATAGCTTCATTTACCCGTTTCCAATCGTTGTGTTCAAGCTTACCGGTGGTTAGTTTTGATAATTCAATTTGCCCAACACTACCAAGCATTCTATTGATTAATTGTTCTGCCCCCATTTCCATAGTAAATAAAGCGACACTTTTTTTAGCATTAATAGCCATATTAACTGCCATATTTAAAGCAAAAGCTGTTTTACCCATGGCTGGTCTAGCAGCGACAATGATAAGTTCATTATCATGAAAACCTTTAGTAATGCGATCTAAATCGTAAAATCCTGATGGAATGCCTGTGATTTCACCTTTTTGTTTAGATAATTCTTCTAAATCCGCTTGGGCTTTAAATAAGACATCTTGAATGGTTCGAAATTCTGTGCCCATACGATGTTTGATAACATCCTGCATGCCTTTTTCG
>CANQAO010000022.1 GCA_947589375.1 uncultured Bacilli bacterium
ACCTAGTAGATTATTGATTATTTTCTACTTTGGGGTCACGATGTCTTGACAAAAGCTATTTTTCAATTTTTTGCAATTTGACAAACAATTAAAAATTTGATATAGTAGCAAGCGTTTCAAATGAAAGGGGGAACCTAAATGGATGAAAAAGCAATAATTGACCAAGAAAAGCAAAATCGTAAAAATAAAATATTGTTATATAAACTTTATAAACATCAAAAATATATAACTGAGCAAAAAAAGAAAGAAGCTTATATTCAAAAAAGAGCCAAACAATATTATTATGTCATCATGGATATAACTGGTGGTGATATTGATTTAGCCATTAATACTTTGCATGCAAAAATAAAAACAATTAAAGAAAATTATTGTAGCGAAGATGTAACCGCCGTTATGAAGACTATTGGTCGTTTGCAATGGGAAAAACAAAAGCAACATGGAGAATTTACCGATATAAAGGAAAATGAACCTTATACCTTCGAATTATATGGTGATTTAATGGTTAAATTAAATAATAAACGTTATATAAGAAAATAAACCTAATTTTGATTAGGTTTTTTTAGTAAAACAATGAGACTATTTTAGCAAATAAATTTTGCGTTAACGGGGCACTATAAATAAATTTGGGGTTTTCTAAAGTTATGGCTTTGACTATTTTATTTACAATCGAATTTAATTTTTGTTTTTCAAAAAGCGTTAAAATTAAATTTTCAGATTTTCTAATAAGCTCTAGCTCGTGATCAAAATATTTAATAAAATCTTGATCATCGTATTTTTTATCAACCATTAATTTATTAAACCCAGTTTGATATAAGCCCGGTAAAATCAACACTAAATCAATATTAGCTGTGATTAATTTAAGTTCTATCTTTAAAGCTTCGATTAGTTTAATAAGGCTGGCTTTAGTCGCCGAATAAGCTCCGGCAAAAGGCAAAGGAATTTTACCAGCTAAAGAAGCCATGACGATGATTCTTCCTTGTCCTTTTTTAAGCATTTTTTGCACTATTACTTGGACTAACTGCATATTCGCAAAGACATTAATTTCAAAATTCTTGCGAATTTTATCGATGTTCATTTCTAAAACTGAGCCACTTTCAGCAATCGCCGCATTACTAATAAAAATATCGATATCCAATTTTAAAATTTTTTTAACATCATTTTCGTTTGTAACATCTAATTTAAAACATTCGATATTAGGATAGTTCTGATATTTTTCCTTAACTCTTTGAAGCTCGCTCTCAGTATGTACAGTTAAATATACATAGTAATCACGCTTTATTCTATCAATTACTTTACTCATAATACCACTGCGCGCTCCAGTTATTAAAATTTTTTGCATTTTTCTTCACCCTTTTTAGTATTTATAAAATAACAACAAATATACAAAAAAGCCTCCAAATTGGAGGCCGATTTTACATCATATCTTCTAACATGTCATTAGCCATTTGTTTTGTTTCTTTAAAGGCTTTTTCCATTGTTTTTTTAACTGGCTCTTTATATTTCATATAAGCCATTCCCATCATGCCGCCTACGATAAGGAGCATCATGTCTTTCATCATATCCATTATATCACCTACTTGCTAGAAAAATGATGGTATACTAAAATAAGCATACACTCATATTATGAAATAGTTTTTAAAATTTATTCATAATTCTTTCTAAAAGTTTAGAATTACGATGATATTCATTATTATTATAAACACTATCGGCAAATGGTTTAGGCTCACCAATAAGAATTAATTTTTTCTTCGCTCTTGTGATGCCGGTATAAACAAGTTTACGATAAAGCATCCTACGATAAGAATTAGCTATGGGCATAATTACCATTTCAAATTCACTACCTTGACTTTTATGAATACTAATAATAAAGCCATGTTTAATTTTATTAAAATCTTTCGGCGTGTATTTAACTAGATTGCCATCAAAATCCACATATATTTCATTTTTTTTGCTTTTACTGGTATTAGCATACTTAATATATTTAATGGTGCCAATATCACCATTATAGACATTATCATCGGGCATATTTACAAGTTCTAGAATTTTATCATTTTCTCTAAAAATAACATCGCCATAAGCTATTTCTCTTTTATTTTCATCTTTAGGATTAAAAATATTTTGTAATTCTTTATTTAATAAATCAATGCCATTTTCACCTTTATACATGGGAGCTAAAAGTTGAACCCGTCTATAATCATAACCTTTATCGATAACCTTCATGCATAAATTAACTAAATTAGCTTTTATCGATGAAGCGCTACATTTTAAAAAGGTATAATCGCTTTTGGTTTCTAAAAAACTTTCACTTAAAGTGCCATTTTTAATTTCCAAAGCTAAAGATGGAATGTAAGAATTTTCATCTTGCCTATATAAAAGATCTAAATGAACGGTATCAATAACTTCACTTTCGATTAAATCTTTAAGCACTTGTCCAGGGCCAACACTCGGTAACTGATTATAGTCACCGACTAAAATTAGTTTGATATCACTAGTTAAGCCTTTTAGTAAACTATCAAATAAGGCAATATCAATCATACTCACTTCATCGATAATAATTAAATGGTTTAAAGCTTTATTGTTTTCATCAACCATAAATTGATCAGTCTCTTTATTCCATTTTAAAAATCTGTGAATTGTCGAGGCTGGTAGTAAAGTAGATTCACTCATCCGTTTACTCGCTCTACCGGTTGGAGCTAGTAAGGCTAAATCGGATACTAAAGCATCATAATCTAATTTATTAATTTTCGCATATAGTTCGGTTATCGCTTTAATAATAGTCGTTTTACCAGTACCTGGGCCACCAGTAATGATTAAAATATTATTTTGAAGGGCTTTTTTAATGGCTTCTTTTTGTTTGTCATTATAAGTGATATCATTCATTTTCTCTAAATCAGCAATATATTTATCTAAACCATTAATTTTATTCGGCTCTTTATTAATTAAATTATAAATTTTTTCAGCGACATTATATTCAGCTTGATAAAGGTCCATTAGATAATAAGCGTCATTATCAATTTTAATTTTACGTTCAGCTTCTAATTCTTTAAAATATTCATCTAATGAATCTAATTTATTTTCTAAAGTACGGTTTACATTTTTGACAATGACGTCTTTAGTTAGATAGACATCGCCTTTTTGATAAATTAATTCATTCATAATATAAATAATTAAAGCTTTAATACGGCGGCTATCATTAGGCATCATTCCATTATTTAAAGCCACAGCATCAACTTTACTAAACGTAATTTCTGCAATATCATCGATTACTTTATAAATGTTTTTATCGATAACTTCACTTGTAAAATGCTTATATTCATTATAGATTAATAAGGCATCTTTCATGGTAAAACCTAAATCAGTTAGTTTGACAATAGTTTGACTACTCTCTTCATATTTTGTGAGTATTTTGACAATTTTATCCGCTTTTTTAGCCGTTAACTTGGGCACCAACATTAAACAAGATGGTTTTTCTAAAATATCATCTAAGGCATTTTCACCTAACGTATCGACAATGGACTTGGCGAGCTTTGCCCCTACTCCTGGAAATAAATCACTAGATAAAAATTCGATAATGCCTTCTTTATTAGTGGGTTTTACCCGTTCATATTCTGAGACTTGAAACTGAGTACCATAACGAGGGTGTTCGACCAATTCGCCATAGAAAATATAAGTATCATCTTCGTTTAATTCATGAAAATAACCTGTAAAAGTAATGGTTTTATTTATGTGTTCGGTAAGCACCTCATCATTGGTTTCCCGCACTTTAAAAAGGCCAATTATATAACCTTTATCAGAGCGAAAAATACTGCGACGAAAATTTCCTTTGATATATGTTTTCATTTAAACCACCTTTCTTATTATATCAAAAAAAAGACCTATTTAAAAGGTCGTTTCAAACATTTGTTTTATCTAGTTTTTGCGGATGCATTGACATCTAAAATTTCCGCTTTATTTATATCGTTTGTCGCAGTAGTTTTAGGTACTAAACTACTGGCGTCTACACCATTTACCTCACGAGCGCCACTTTCATCAACACTATTTCTTAAAATGGCCTCACCAGTATTATATACTTCAACAGTATCATAGTCGCCTAAAAGTGGATGATCAGCAACATCATACTCTTGAACAATTTGTGGCGTTTCGTTTTCTAAATCTTGACTAGCTTTCATAAGTCCATAAGCTGTAAGGCCAACTGTACCCACTAAACAGCCGGATACTACAATTGAAGTAAAAGTGGAAGTTTTAAATTTTTCACTAATAAAATTAACGACAATATTAAATTTTTCCTCGAGTTTTTGTTTTAAATTTAATTTTTTTATGGAACTTTTATCGTAAGTGGTAAGACTTACGGGATTATGACCAGCCACATGGCCATTATCAAATAATGGTTCGGCATAATTATCAGGATTATCATAAACGCGGTTTGGACTACTCATAATACTATCTATTCTTTGATCAAGCATACGATCATGATGATTTTTATCGACATAAGCCATAACTCTTTCTTGATCTTTTGTCATATTATCCATCCTATCACCTTCTATTATAATAATATCATTTATATAATAACTTTGTCAATTAGTTACTTTAACATAAATTTCACTTAAAAGATATGGGTAGTTTAGGGATTTTCCTTTAACCTTTACAAGCTGATGAAGTAAATCTTTAGGGCCCTTAGCTTTGACAAGTAAATAATTATCAGTGTGGCCAATTAAATAATCATCTTTATAAACTTCAGGAATAAAGATTAAATCTTTATCTATATACTTTTGCATATATGTTAGCTCAAGGGTTTTTGAAAGTTCTAAAAGCGTTTTAACTCTTTTTTTCTTAACATTGCCATCGACTTCACCAAGCATGGTACTGGCTTTTGTCCCCTCTCTTTTCGAATATGGGAAAACGTGAATTTTCGCAAAACCGATTTCTTTAATGGTCTTTATCGTTTCTTCAAATAGTTCATCAGTTTCCCCCGGAAAACCCACAATAATATCGGTCGTAATGGCCATATTAGGTCTTATTTTTCTAATATCGTTAATTTTATTTTTAAAATAATTGGTATCGTATTTACGATTCATGAGTTTTAATATTGTATCACTACCCGATTGTAAAGGGATATGCATGTGATCAGTTAAAACTTTATTTTCTTTAATGACTTTTAAAACCTCATCAGTAAGTTCTGTAGCTTCAACCGAAGAAATTCTAAGTCTTTCTAAACCTTTTAATTTAACTAAATCATTAAGTAAGTTTGCGAAAGTATAATCATTATCGTGATAATTTCCCGTATGAATGCCGGTTAAAACTATTTCTTTATGCCCATTTTGAATTAAAGCCTTTGCCTCTTTTAAGACAACTTCTTTCTTTTTTGATCTTACATGGCCTCTTACATAAGGGATAATACAATAAGTACAATAATTGTCACAGCCATCTTGGATTTTGATATAAGCTCTAGTTAAATCGAAATTATTAAGGGCCATATCCTCAAATTCCATATCTTGAATATCGTAAAATTTTTGAATTTTGGTTCCGCGATATTGTTTAAGATAATCGATGATTTTAGTTTTGTCTTTCGTTCCTAAAGCAATATCAATATCTAAATCTTCAAGGTTATCTTGTTTATTTTGAATCATGCAGCCTACTGCGACAATTAAAGCCTTAGGAAATTTGCGCTTTAACTGACGAATTAATTTACGGGATTTACTATCCGCTTCATTGGTAACTGTACAAGTATTGATAATACATATATCGGGGTTTTCATCTTCGATGAAATTATGATTTTCAAGTAAATCTTTGATAACCTCACTTTCATATTCGTTTACTTTACAGCCTAAAGTATAAATTTTATATGTCATCTTATCACCTTCGAAAAAAAGCCTATTAGGCTTATAAATTCTTTCTAAATTCTTTTAAGGAGTTTAAAAAATCATGATTATTTTCCGTTTCGTAATTGTGTTGCATTTTTTCATAGGCATGACGAGCGGTAATTTCAGCTTCAGCTTTTGGCATTTCATAAGCATTTTCTTTTTGAATGCCAAAAATTGGAGAAATAATTGCTGAATTTTTAAATTTTTTTTCATCTTCTGGTTCTTCACTAACTGCTATGGGTTCTATTTGTTTTTCCGCTTCCCTAATAAGTTCTTGATAACTAATAATGGCGTTTTCTTCTTGTTCGCGTTCAAAGTCTTCGATTTCACTTTTACTGGCAGTTTGATTTTCTAAGTCCGCACTCATTTGATTAAAAACTCGTTCTAATTCTTCCCTCGCTTTTAATTGTTCAGGAGTTGGTGCCGGTTTTTCTTCTTCTTTTTCCTCTTTAGTAAAAAAACTAAAGATAATCACGCCAAACATAACAATTACCAATATAGCTAAACAAATCACAATTAGATCTCTATCGGAAAGTTCAAAAAGTATATTCATTTATATCACTCCTACACCAAACTATCTATAGTTTATCACAGAAATAATCGTTTTCAAAGGTTTTATTTAGATTTTTGTAAATAATTTTTAAAATCTTTCGTCATTTCTTTTTTTCCATCATTAGTATACCAAAAGGCCTCGGCATCATACGCTTTTATAAACTCTTTACCCTCATTAATATCCATTAAATAAAGAGTATTAGCTAAAAAGTTAGCAGTATTAATATCATCAGCAATCACCATAACTTGTTTACTATCACTTATCTTTTTACTAGTGAGGGGATTCACCATATATGTTTTAAAAGTTGAGGTATTACCTTTAACAGCCAAACTTTCATTTTCTAAACTTACCACTTCTAGTACCGCACCATTTAGATCATGAAGACTAATTTTAAATTTATCATGATCATAACTATTACCCGTTATGATGTTACCATCTTCATTAATAATATATTTATCAATGCCTTTTTCTTTTAAATAAGCTTCGACTTTCCTAGTAGCAAAAGCCCCAATTAAACTATCAACATTAATGTTTTTTAAAGTTTTGGGATCTTGAAAGTCTAATTTATCCATCGATGAGGTAAATTTAAATGCTTCATCATTATCGATTTTTTTAATTAATTTATCCGTAGTTATATCAATTAAGCCATGACTCTCATGATAAAGTTTTTGACCATATTTTAATAATTCGATTAGTTGTTTATCTTGTTTATGATTAGGGTTTTTATAGTACGCGTTATATTCCTTATAAATGTTATCGATATCGTTAAAAATTTTACTAGTATTTTTATTGGTATATAAATTTACTAAAATATTTTCACTAAAATAATAAAAAGTTTTTGTTTGTTCTTTAGCGGTATTAAATTTTATTATCAGTAAAATTATTAACACGATAATAATAAGTAAAATAATATAATTACGTTTATCAATAATTTTTTTTAGCATAGTTCCACCTTATTTATTATAACAAGTTTTAAAATTTAAAACAAGATGAAAAAAAACCACGATGTGGTGTTACTTATAGTTAAGAATTCTAGTTTTAAATTGTTTTTCAGTGATGGCATTTAATATTTTAACGGGGCCCTTTTCTAGATTAACCATCTCGCCAATTTTATGATGCGAAAAATCATTAAAGCCATATGCGAGACCTGTAACATCAGATATAGTATTTCCTCTAGCTTTATATAAAGCTAATTTTTCATTATCAAGGCCTAAAACAATATCATTAGTGGTAACGATCTGATTAGGTTTATTTAAATCCTTTTCACACATAATATCGATAATATCGATAATGTTTAAAATATTATCTATTATGACTTTTTGGGAATTTTGAGGTGGCCAATTAAAAGGACAAATCTCATCACCTATTTTAGATAAATATAATTCCTGACCTAAAGCGGTATCTAAAGTAGCTGCCATAATGCCATATTTTATTTTATCAGTATCGGTAATAATGCATAAATTTTCACCAATTTGATTATCATAAACCACGATACTACCTAATCTAGCTACTTTATCTTCACAGGTATGAAGATTTTTTTTAATTTGTTTTAACTCATCTAAACTCATACTACTTACATCTACTTCAATCATTGCTATCCTCCAACCTTAAACATTATAACATCCCGCACATAAAAAAGCTAGCTTTTTTTATGCTAGCGTAATTATTTTATTAAATCTTTATCTAAAACTTGTTCATATATTTTCTTTAGTTCTAAACCTATTTTTTTAATGTCTCTATCCGCTGCGACTTTATAGCCTTGATTAGAGATTTTTGGCAAATCACCATTTAATAAGCCTTTGATTTTTTGTTCAAATTCTAGTGTATTTTTAGCTTTATAGACGTTATAGCCATCAGTTAACCATTCATCATAAATGGGAATATCACTAATAATCGTATCGATTTTCATGGCTAAGGCTTCTAATAAGACAATGCCTTCGGTTTCTTCCTTAGTGGGGAAAATATAAATGTCGGCTCCAGCATAAGCGTCTTTAAGTTCTTCACTAGAAACATAACCTGGAAAATAAACATTATCCGTTTTATGTTTCATGGCATCATTTACTTTAATTGTTCTAAGGGATGGTGCCGTATAACCGAACCAGATAAATTTATATTCGGGCATTCTTTTTGCGAGCTCTAAAAACTCTAAAATACCTTTTCTTTCGATATAAAGACCGACAGACATGATAACTTTATCAGTATCTTTAAAACCATATTTAGCTCTAAACCTTTGCCGAGCTTTAGGATCGATATCCCAAAAAGATAAGTCAATACCATTAGAAATCGGAATTATTTTTTTATCTAGTTTATAATTTTCTAAAAGATGTTTGGAATAAGGTGTCGGCGTTAATAATAAATCAGCCTGACTATAACAAATTTTAAGCCACTGTTTAAATGTCGGTGACGCAATATTAGAAAATTTAAAGGAATTGCGAAAATCTTCTTCAGTTGAATGGGCATGAAAAATAACTTTTTTACCCTTCGCTTTGGCTTTTTTCGCCATCACTAAAGAATCAGGAAATATCGTATTGATATGGACAATATCATAATCATCGTTAGGATCAGTTGTATAAGGAACTTTAGCTAATTTTAAAGCTTTTTGTTGATGTCTAGAAGCCATACCAATCCCACTTTTTTCAAGGTCTTTGACTTTACTGGTATATAGTAAAACTTTCATGATTGTTCCTCCTAACTGCTTACATTAACTAGTATAACATCTTTGCCAATTTTGTCAATTTGCATCCATTTGACAGAAGTGACATTTGAATTAAAAAACAAAAATCTGCGTTTTTGAACTGAAAGCTCTTCAATTTTACCATCTTTGGTAATTAATACATCGATAATGGTGCCGATTTTCCCCCCGGTTATCACGTCGATTACATCTTTACCTTGCAAATCCGAAAGTAACATTAAACCACCTACTATTATTTTATTAATTCTAAAAAAAGAAAATGACAATTTCATTTTCTTTTAGCTTCATCAATAAGCCTATCGAATAATACTTGATTATTATCTTCAATTTCGGGATGAAATTGAACTCCAATGATCCATAAATTAGGATTTTTGCTTTCTAAAACCTCAATCGTACCATCTTCAGCTCTGCCAGTAACTTTAAAATACTTGCCTTCATCATTAGGAAATAAGGAATCCAAAATAGCGTAGTTATGAATTGATGGTTCATCAATAGTTTCTCTTTTAAATGTGTCAAAGAGTTTAGAATCTGGTTTTAAATAGACGGCATGTTTAACTTTATCTATTTGATTTAAATAAATTGCCTCTAAAAGTCTATGACCTTTGATGGCTGTCAAATAGTTTTTTTCATCACATAGAGTATTTAGTGATAGATCATTCTGCTTTAAATATTCATAACCAGCTAACGCCTGCACGCCCGCGCAAATGGCTAAAACAGGAATTTCCTTTTTTAGTGCATAATCTACGGATTTAATATAAGTTTCATCAATTATTGATGCCCCTTGAAAAATAAGACCATCACAAATATCCAAAGTTATTGTATCAAAACCATCAGGGAAAGAAATACCAATAGGAATGCCGCCAGCATTTATAATTCTACGAGCATAATTATCAATGACTTTAGTAAAACAATGAAATGGCCGATTAGATTCAGAAACTCTAGGAGCGATAATACCAATGATTGGTTTTTTCATTTTGACCTCCCTAGAGTATTTTATGCATTTATTAATTAATCGATAAGTTTTTTTATATTAAGTAAACCATTCTTTTCTAATCTAGAAATTTGCGCTTGACTAATACCGATTTCTTCAGCTAATTCCATTTGGGTTTTACCAACTAAATAACGTTCAATTAAAATATATTTTTCTTTGGGCTTTAATTTATTTAAAGCATTTTTAAGGGAAATTTTTTCATCTAAACCATAGATTTCTTCATTATTACACAATTGATCTGAAAGATAGATAATATCTCCCCCATCGTTATAGATGGGTTCAAACATACTAATGGTATCTTTTAGCGAATTTAATGCATGACTCACTTCAAAATCAGTGACGCCCATAATAGCAGCAATTTCACTAACTGTTGGCTCTTTCCCATTTTTATTGATAAGCTCTTCTTTCGTTTTAAGAGCTTTAAAAGCTAGATCTTTAATACTTCGAGATATTCTAATACTATTATTATCTCTTAAATATCTTTTGATTTCCCCTAAAATCATCGGAACCGCATAAGTACTGAAACGAACTTCATGAGCTAAATCAAAATTATCGATGGCTTTAATTAAGCCAATACAGCCAACTTGAAATAAATCATCTAAATTATCAGTACGATTATTATATGGTTTTAAAATTGATAAAACTAATTTTAAATTACCATTAATAAGTTCTTCTTTAGCTTTTAAATCGCCTGATTGTAATTTTTTAAATAATTCTATTTGTTCTTCATTACTTAATACTTTAATATCCGCAGTATTCACGCCACAAATGTCGACTTTATGACGTGCCATAAACGCTCCTTTCTATTTTATTTTGAAAGGAAAATGAAAAATTTATTCATTTAAAAAGACTTAATGTTTAAGTCTATAGTAATCGATAACTGAAGTAACAATAATTAAATAACTAAGTGATAGGGTAAAACCTCCAATGATATCAGTACAATAATGGACCCCTAAATAAATACGGCTAATACCAATTAAAATAATTAAAATAGCTATCACAATAGTTAAAATTTTTTTCATTTTTTTTGAAATTTGTGTTTGCCAGATAAGATAAATAAGTAATCCATAAAAAGCCATGGCAATCATCGCGTGAGCCGAAGGAAAACTATATCCTGTTTCTTCGATAAGCATCCATTCAAAGGGCCTAGGTCTTGAAAAAATATATTTTAAAACTGTATTGATGATAAAAATTAAGCTTAAACTTCCTAGCGATAGCCAGGCATATTTTTTATTTTTAAAAAGTATAAATAACAAAGCTGAAATAATGATGATAACTATAGGGCTGGCAAATGATGTTACAAATAAAAAGAAAGATGTCCAAAAAGATGATTTAATACTAATAACCGCGTGATAAATAGTGGTATCAAAGGCAAGTAATGGTTCATCTAAAACTTCATGAGCGACTATGGCAAAAATGAATAATAAAATGCCAAGAATTATCCATTTACCATAATTCTTTAAAAAAATTGTCATATTTATCCCCTTTTCTATTTTTCTTTTGAAATTGGTTTAAGTTCTTTAGGTTTTTTCTTAATATGCGTTCCAATAACCTCTGATACATCACTTACAGTGACAAATGAAGAAGCATCGGCTTGTTTAATAATTTCTCTTAATTCAGGTAGTTCAATTCTAGTTACCACCGTATAAATAATAGTTTTATGAGATTGTGATACAGCCCCAATACCATCTAAAATAGTAACTGTGCGCCCTAACTGACGAAAAATTTCTCTAGAAATATCTTCCTCTTTTTCGGTAATAATATAAACGGCTTTGGCCTGATCCATACCTTCAGAAACAATATCAATAATTTTAAAAGTTACAAAATAAGTTAGTAATGAGTAAAGGGCTCTATCAGGTCCAAAGACAAAAAAGGCTGTTCCATAAATAAAAATATTAATAATTAAAATAACTTGACCGACTGAAATGGTAGATTTTTTACTAAGTAAAATAGCGACAATTTCCGTGCCATCTAAATAACCACCAAATTTAATTACTAAACCAACTCCGATTCCTAATAATAGTCCGCCATAAATAAAGGCCAGTAAGATATCATCAGTAACGACGGGAACATAATGAAATACTTCGAGTAAAGTCGTAAAAATAAGCATACCATATACACCTTTTAGGAAAAATTTTTTCCCTAATAGTTTAAAGCCCATTAGTAAAAAAGGAATATTTAAAGCTATGATAAATAAACTTAATGAACCACCCAATACCGTATTTAAAATAATGGAAATTCCAGTTACGCCACCATCGATAATCGAATTAGGAATTAAAAATATTTCTAAAGCTGCCGCCGCCATAGTCGCCCCTATAGCAATAAAAATTAATGATGGAATTTGTTTTAAAATTTTATAAGTTAAACTTTTATCTTTCATAACAGCTACCTCCATTTTAATTATACCGAATATTATTATTTTTTTCTACCAAATCAAAGAAAAAAAGCCAATTTGGCTTAATTTCCGTTTAAAACCTCCAGCATCAGCTGACGATTTTCTTTTAATCTTTCCTCGTTAGGGTTCATTTGAATAGCTATATCTATGTAATAAATAGCTTCGGCAATTTCACCTAAATTATATTTACATATTGAAAGTAAATCGTAAATTGTACTATCATAACAAAATGGTTCATTGATATAATTTTTATATTTTTGATTAATGTTTAAAGCTATTAATAAGTCTTTTTCAGCATCTTTATAGTTTTGATTATCAACCTCCAGCATGGCGCTTTCAACATATGGTTCTCTTAAATATGGTGTTTCTTTTTTAGCTTTACGAAGCCAAAGTCTCGCTTCTTCGATTCTACCTAAATGGCGGTATGACCTTGCGATAAAACGCATTGAAGCTGAACGTTCATCTTTCCATGTGGCTTTTTTTAAACTAAGGTGTTTTATTAAGGTATCTATCGCTTGATTATATTTGTGGTAATACATATATTCCCGGCCTAAATAATGCATATTACGATCATCTTCAGGATCTTCTTTAAC
>CANQAO010000023.1 GCA_947589375.1 uncultured Bacilli bacterium
AATATCCCCGCCTTTAATAACTTCAATGATATCAATGCCAAATTTCTTGGCAAATTCATAGTCGCGGTCATCATGAGCTGGTACGGCCATAATAGCCCCTGTTCCATAGCCCATCATGACATAATCTGAAGTCCAGATTTGAATTTTAGTTTTATTAATGGGATTAATAGCTTCTAAGCCTTCAATTTTAACTCCCGTTTTATCTTTGGCAAGTTCTGTTCTTTCAAATTCGGTTTTAGCTTTAGCTTCTTCTTGATATTTTAAAACTTCATCATAATTTTTAATTTTATCTTTTAATTTTTCTAACATTGGATGTTCGGGGGCTACCACCATAAAAGTAGCGCCATATAACGTATCAGGTCTTGTGGTATAGACTGTTAAAGTTTCTTTGGTGCCGGCAATTTTAAAGTCAACTTCAGCCCCTTTACTTTTACCAATCCAATTGATTTGACCTAATTTAATACGATCGGCAAATTTGGTGTCTTTAAGTCCATCAATTAAATCTTCGGCATAATCACTCATACGAAGTAACCATTGTTCTTTTTCTTTTTGAACTACTTTACTACCGCAGCGTTCGCAAACACCGCCTGATGAATCTTCATTTGAAAGACCTGTTTTACAAGTTGGACACCAGTTAATATTTTTCTTAGCTTTATACGCCATTCCATGTTCATAAAATTTTAAAAATTGCCACTGAGTCCATTTATAATATTCGGGATCCGTCGTTGAAAATTCACGCGACCAATCGAAAGAAATACCTAAATTTTGAATTTGCGTTTTAAAGGTTTTAATATTTTCTTTAACGGCCTCTTTCGGATGAATTTTGTTTTTAATGGCATATTGTTCGGCTGGGGCCCCAAAAGCATCCCATCCCATTGGGAATAAAACATTATAACCTTTCATTCTTTTCATACGAGAAACAGAATCTAAAGCGGTATAACTACGCACATGTCCCACGTGTAAGCCCGCACCTGATGGATAAGGAAATTCAACTAAAATATAATATTTTTCTTTATCTAAGCCGGTTATCGCTTTAAAAGTATCATTTTCTTCCCAATATTTTTGCCCTCTTTCTTTTTATATGTTTGGCCTAAAATATAATAAACTAGTAAGATAAGTGGAATTAAAATTACAAACCCTACTAATAATTTAATGATTAAACTATCAAAAAATTCGATAATAGTGACGGTAAAAGCAATGATAAAGGCATTAGCTAAAGCTAAACTATTGGCAAATTTTTTTAAATCTAGTTTCTTGACATCTAATTTATAAGCATTTTTAAAAAATTGCAGTTGTTTACCTTTTTCAAAAGCTTGCAGTCCTTTTTTCCTTCTAACAATAACTAAATAATAAAACAAATAAACAATGATAAAACAAAACAAAAATATATAAAGTAACTTAAGTAAATCCATAATTTCACTCCCTTATTCACAAAAAAGCATTATGTATAAGGACGTCTTGAACGTGGTACCACCTTATTTCATAATACTTTTGATTATCTTAATAGTTTAACGCACTCATGCGGCCAAAGGCAGCTCCTAAGCGAGTTCATAATCTATATTTTAAAGCTTTCACCAACCGCTTTTTCTCTAAAAAATAATCGATTACTACTACTCTTATTCATCGCTTTTTCTGAAATATATTATATTATATTTTTAATTTATAAGCAATAGTTTTACTGGGAAAAGTAAAAGAAATTTTGCCATTTCTTTATTCTAAAATAGCTTTGATTCTTCTAACGCCCGCACTACTAGATTCTTCTTTTTTAATTTTGAAATGTCCAAGCTCACTAGTATTTTGAACATGCGGTCCACCACATAATTCTTTTGAAATATCCCCGATTGAATAAACCGTGACTTCATCAGGATACTTTTCAATAAACATGCATTCCGCCCCTGACTTTAAAGCTTTATCTTTACTCATAATTTCATGCGTAACTGGCAAACCTTCGTTAATCCATTTATTAACCAACTGTTCAGTTTTTGCTTTTTCTTCATCAGTTAATTTGTGGTCACAAGAAAAGTCAAAACGCATTCTTTCGGCCGTAATATTACTACCCATTTGATGAACATCTTGATTAACTACTTCTTTTAAAGCGGCATTAAGTAAATGAGTGGCGGTATGATATTTAGTTTCAATCACGCCATCGCCAGCTAAACCACCTTTAAACTTACCAGCTGAAGCAGTTCTAGATTTTTCTTGATGTTCTTTAAATTTTTCTTTAAAGCCTTCGGTATCAACCTTTAAATTTTGTTCATGGGCGAGCTCTTCGGTAAGTTCGATTGGAAACCCATAGGTATCATAAAGTTTAAAAGCCATATCTTTATCAATCGTATTTCCTTTTAAATGATTTACTAATTTATTAAATTCTCTTAAACCTTTTTCTAAAGTACGACTAAATTTGGTCTTTTCATTAGTTAAAACGGCTAAAATAACTTCGCGATTACGTTTAAGTTCACTATAATATTTTTCATATTTATCGATAATCATATTAGCTAAAGTAATATCCCAATCACTATTAATATCAATATCTAATGTTTTAGCATATCTAATCGTTCTTCTGATAAGTCTTCTTAAGATATAGCCTTGATCAGTATTGGATGGTTTGATTTTAGCATCGTCACCACTAATCATGACAATCGCTCTAATATGATCAGCAATAATCCGCATCGCTTTGGTATAATTTTCATCATCATATGATTTAGAGGAAACTTCTTCAATTTTTTCAATAACATCTTGCCAAATAGAAGTTTTATAATTATCGTCTTTATTTTCTAAAACAGCGGTAATTCTTTCAACACCCATGCCAGTATCGACATTTTTTTGGGAAAGTGGTGTGACCTTGCCGTTTTCATCCATATAATACTGCATAAAAACATTATTCCAAATTTCCACCCAACGTTCATCATTGGGATCATATTTTGAAGGTACTGGATCATTACTACGGAAATAGAAAATTTCCGTATCTGGTCCGCATGGACCACTACCACCCGCAATCCAGAAATTATCATCTTTCCCTAAATAACATATTTTGTCTTCACTAATGCCATGTTTTTTCCAAATGTTAGCTGATTCGTCATCTCTAGGTATATTATCTTCCCCTTTAAAAACAGTCACGGCAAGTTTTTCAATGGGAATATTAAATTTTTGAGTTAAAAGTTCCAAGCTATAGGCAATCGACTCTTCTTTAAAATAATCACCTAAGGACCAGTTTCCTAACATTTCAAAGAAAGTATGGTGAGTTGTATCCCCAATAGCATCTAAATCATTGGTACGAAAACACTTTTGCACATCCACTAGTCTGGTTCCTTCTGGATGTTTCGCTCCCATTAAATATGGTACAAGCGGTTGCATACCTGCTGTCGTAAATAAACTAGTCGGATCATTTTCGGGAATTACTCCACTACTTGGAATATATTTGTGTCCTTTATTTTCAAAAAATTTAATAAATGTTTCCTTAATATCCATGTTCCACCTCTTCTATTAAATTTTCGATTTTGTTATTTAAGTCGTTTAAATCGCCATCATTATTAATGATATAATCATAATTAGTATAATTGTCTAAAGCAGTTTCGGTCGCATGCTCTTTTTGTTTTTTGGTTAAATCATTTTCAAAATTAGGTCTTTCAACCTTAATGGTGGTGACATTTTGAAAACGTTTTTGTGGTTCTTCAAGTTCATTTGGATAACGCACATCGGATATTATTATAACATCAAAATAATATTTGTAAATAACTATATCTTCACAAGTACGATTGACAAAGAAATCTTTATCGATTTTATTACGAATAATATCAGTGCCTAAAACTTGCAGGAGCTCACGAGGTTTAGTTTCCTCAGTTCCATCCCAACCAGTAATTTTTTTAGCATATGTTTTAATGTGTTCTGAAAAACCTAATTTAACTACTTTTTGATTTTTACTTTCATAATATTTTTCCATGATATCCGCTACAGTATCTTTACCACTGCGGGCTTTACCAGCAATTAAAAATATTTTTGTTTCTTTCATAGTTCCTCCTAACAAAGAAAAAAGGATTGTGCCTTAAGGAGTGCATAGCACGGTACCATCCTTTTTTTGTCTTAATTTAGATAACGGCATTACCGGAAGTGTTTACACTTCACTAAAAGTGAGCTTTCGGTTAATTTGTTTTCCTAGTTTCCACCACCCACTAGGTCTCTATTAAAACGCCTTAACTTACTTTTCTTTTTTAACGCTTTTTTTCTTTTGAATTTTGATCGATGTTTCAGCTTCTTTTAAAATTTCAGGTTCCCGATTAATGAGTCCATATTTTTGATCATAGAACACAAAGATAGTTTTAAATACTGCAATCACGGGAGTTGAAATAAGCATACCTATTATACCAAAGAAATATCCAAATACAAGTAATCCAAGCATGATGGTAACTGGATGAAGTTTTGTCGTCTTGGACATAATAAATGGTTGTAAGAAATTACCTTCTAAAAATTGAATAACCGCAATGACGATAATAGCTAAAATACCGATCGTTGGGCTTTGCGTAAAACCGACGATGACGGCTGGTGCCCCACCAATATATGGACCCGCATATGGAATAATATTAGTAAGTCCGCAGAAGAAACCAAATAACGCTGGAGCTTTTAAGCCAATCATCCATAAACCAATCGAAGTTAATACAAAGATCGTTGTACAATCAATTAAGGCTCCTTGAACATATTTTCTAAGTGAACTATTAACATTATTAATTAAGTCCATACTAGTTTCTCGAATTCTTCTTGGAATGATATTGACTAATGAAGATTTAGAATCAAAACTAATAAGAAGGAAAAAGCCAATAATTAATCCTAAAACTAATGTGCCCATGCCAGAGAAGAAGGCTGAAATAATATTGAATAACGTCGTAGGAAGTTCTTTACTGACG
Organism: uncultured Bacilli bacterium; assembly: GCA_947589375.1. Taxonomy (GTDB): domain Bacteria; phylum Bacillota_I; class Bacilli_A; order RF39; family UBA660; genus Coprosoma. Next base: position 4,899 of record CANQAO010000023.1, read on the forward strand.
CCGACCGCAAATTCATTGAAACGCGCGAAAAATTCATTTTTAATTTCTTCCGCATCAATATTACTAATATTATTTAAATAATCAAATAAACCTAAACTCCAATTTTTAAGCGAATCAAAGACATCAGGCGCAATTTTAGCAAACTCGGTTATCTGATCAGCTAAAAGTGGTATGAGGGCAGCTAAAACTAAAAACACCACGCCAAATAAAATTAAATACGTAATTAAGGCTCCTAAAGTTCGCTTGATTTTTTTCGTCTGCAACCACTTAATAAAAGGATCAAACAGCCAAGCTATTAAAATACCAATGAAAAGAGGAGCGACAATTTTAAGTAAGGTCCATAAAAAGCTTAAAATGTTGGTTTCTTTAAAAAGTAAAATAATTAAATATAAACCAAGGGCTAGCAAAAGAAAATAAGTTACATTTAATACTCTTGAAGCGCGGTCAGCAACTTCATTTATTTTACGTTTGTCAAAATCCGCAGACAATTTTCTTTTAAGCATTTAAATCACTCCTTTTATACTTGCAATAATTCTTGTTCTTTTTCTTTTAATAATTCATCAACTTTTTTATTATAAGTATTTATTAATTCTTGAATATCTAAAGCGGCATCTTTTTTATCATCTTCAGTAATATCTTCTAATTTTTTAATGTCGTTATTCGCTTCTTGTCTAACATTACGTAAAGCAATTCTTCCCTCTTCAGCTATTTGTTTTACTTGTTTAACATATTCTTTTCTAGTTTCTTCAGTTAGGGCTGGAATATTTAAAATAATACTATCGCCTAAATTATTGGGCGTAAGTCCAATATTAGCTTCAAATATCGCTTTTTCAATAGCCCCAATTGACGTTTTATCAAAAGGTTTAATCATTAGCTGTCTAGCTTCTGGCACCGAAATAGTAGCCAGTTGTTTCAAAGGTGTATCGGTCCCATAATATGATACCATAACCCCATCTAATATCGCAGGATTTGCCCTTCCTGCTCTCACATTTGTAAATCTTTTTTCCATATTTTGAATTGCTGCTTGCATTTTGCTTTCAGTTTCTAATAAAATTTCGTCCATTTTCGTCTTCCTTCCTTATCTAATATCATTATAATATATATACGTTATTTGAGCAAGTATGAAAGAAAAACTTTTTTATTTTTTTACAAAAAGTTAATACAAATTAAGCATTAGAAAATATAATCTCTAATGCTTATATATTGTTGAAAAACTTTAATAAATTTTCAGTAACTTACTTTTAAATATCATCTGAAAAGAAATCGTCGAAGAATTGATCGTCAGTAACATAATCTGCAGTTTGTTTTTCTTCGGCTTTCTTATTAACCTTAGATGATACTTTTGAAGCAAAATCGGCACTTTTTTGTTTAATTTCATGTGCCTGTTTAGGTTTGGCCTTAACTTCTTTTTTAACTGATTCTGGTTTTTTAGCTGTTTCCGTTTTGGAAATAGGTTTTGGTTCTTCCTTAACCTTTTCTTTGGCATCTATTTTAGAAGCAGCCTCTTCAGCTTTAGCGGCCAGACCTTTTTTACGAGTTTTAGCTTGCAAAAGACGTTCTTGTTCCGCTTTTTCTTCAGCTTCTAATTCGGCAATACGGGCATCAATTCTCTTGGCAAAAGCTTCAAGATCAATTGGTGGTTTTTTGCCAGCACCACCCATACCTGGAATATTACCTAATCCTGGAATAGTTGGCATCACCCCCATGCCTGGCATAGCTGGAACTCCTTTACCCATATTTTTACTAATAATTTCATTAACTTTTTCTTCGTTTTTCTTTTGAACAAAACCTTTTAAATCAAAAACATGAACCGGTTCTTTTTCTCTTACTGGATATACCTCATCATTACCACGAGGAGCCGTAGTATATAAAGGTCCCCACTCGATTTTGAAATCTGGAATAACTTTTGTTTTAAAAGGATCTAGCCTACTTCGAAGTAAAATAACTTCTCCAAATTTTAATTTCTGCAGATCACTAACGGTAATAAGTGGTCTAGTTTCTTCTTTTTCTTTATCACCTTTACCAGTTTTTATTTTAACCTCACCGCACATTTTACTAATTTCCTCTAAAGCGGCAAGTTCGGTACTGATTAGGTAAATAATATTCGTACAGTTACCTCTAATAGTATCAGCGATATTTTTACCATATACCTCAGCTAACTGGGCGAAATTCTGAATGACAAAGAAGAAACGCATCTTCCTACTACGGGCCGCTGAAACCATGGTTTCAACATCGTTTAATTTTGGCATATTGGCAAACTCATCTAGTAGAAAATTCGTTCTATATGGAAGTTTACCGCCACATTTTTGGGCATAGTCAACTAAAGCTTCATAACATTGTTTGACAAAGATAGTTACTAATGGATGATAAGTTTTCTTTTCATCTTGAATAACGATAAAGACTGCGGTTTTTTTACTACCGATATCTTCAAATTCAAAGTCACTATGCGAAAGCATTTCCGAAATATTTTCACGCGCCGCAAATAGTCTTAATTTTTGTTTAAAAACGGATAAGATACTACCTTTAGTATCCGTAGGCGCGATTATCGTTGATGAGGCACTAACATAAGCTGGTGAAGTGGGATCTTTAGTATTAAAATAATCATTGACATAGACCGAATTAGGTCTACTTTTCTCTTCACCAACTGTCGTAAATACATTAACACTATTTAAATTAATTTCCTCTTCTTTGGCGTCTTCAAAAAGACCTAGACAAATACCAGAAAAATAGTCAGCTGATGTCTTTTCCCAGAAAGGATCTTGATTTTGAGCTTCTGGACTATATAAAATATTTAAAGCTAAGTCATCGACTAACTCATTGGCTTTATCATGATTACCTCTTTTATAATATTGATAAGGTAAATGTAATGGATTCCAACCACTACCTCTTTGGGGATCACGGAAATTAAGGACAACAACATTGTAGCCTCTTTTTTTAAGCATTTCTGAAGTACCTTCATAAAGCTCACCTTTAGGGTCGGTAACAATCATTGATTCATTGTGTTTGGCGAGTGACTTGATAAGTGGAAACATCGTAATAACCGTTTTACCCGCACCAGTAGAACCGATAATAATGTTATGACCTTCACCATTATCAACCCACATTCTTTTACCATCATTGATAAGTGGAATGCCTCCAGCTTCGGCATCTTCATCTTGAATTCTAACCATTTCGATATCTTTTTCACGTTTAAGTTCATTATCATCTAACCATCTAGAATAGCCTTTGTCAGCTTTTTTACTGCCAATAGAAATTCCAAAACCTTTTTCGGTATCAAAGAAACGATCTGATACACTAAGTACGCTAGCCACTAAAGCTACAACATATAAAACTAATGTAACAGCTAAAAATCTAGGGGTAAAAGCTGGAAATGGATTAAATCCATGAAATGGTTTATCAATATCACCTGAAGCAAATTGGGCGAGATTAAGCACCGCAATGGCCACAAAATATAATAAAAGAACCGCATATATTCCGAACATTACCCAATCTTTAGTTTCCGCTCTAAATTTTAATTTCATGCGCATCCTCCTCATAATTAAGTATTAACACAAAAATTCCATATAATCATTATATCACGTATCTAAGGGTTTAGTAAATTAGAAAATTAAATTTTTATAACAAAAAAGTAGGCTTTATGGTCTACCTTTCAATTAAAACTTCGACACTATCATTATCTTTTAAATTAAAAGCATTAGCATCATCAGTATCTAAATGAAGTCTTAAAGCGGCTTCATCCAAAACTTTTAAATAGACATTTTTTAATATGCCACCTTTTTCACCATCTACTTTAATACAAACTTTATCAAGGTCTTGAAGGCCATATCGTTCTTTTTCAAGCGGTGTAATATGGATATGTCTATTAGCGATAATTAATCCCTCATCTAGCATTACTTCACCTAAAGGGCCTACCAAAGTAATTGGTAAACTGCCAACAAGATCACCCGAGGTTCTTATTGGTGGTTCCACTTTAAGTTTAAAGGCATCTGTACGTGAGATTTCGACTTGATTATAATTTCTAAAAGGGCCTAAAACCCGAACGTTAGGAATGATTTCATCACCATTTTTTATGGCCACTAAACTAGCTGACGCATACTGCCCTGGCTGATCTAAATCACGCACCTTTTCGATATAATCATCACCAAATAATTTAATATATGTTTCTCTAGTCAAATGAACATGTCTAGCGGAAACACCTACACTTACCTTCATAGCATCATCCCCTCTATTATTTAACTTCATTATAGCATATTTTCCCATTTAATTAAATATATTTTGAAATAGGAGGAGATATATGAATAATAATTTTGTAAATCCCAGTACTTTCCCTGGAACCCCATTATATACAGGAGGCGCGGCAGTACCCAATCAAGAAACGGCAGCCAATTATCAAACCGTGGTGCCGGATACTGATTTCGAACAATCATATATTGAAAATATCTTAAGATTAAATCGTGGTAAACAAGTCGAAGTCTATGCTTCATATCCCGATAGTACAGAATGGCGCGATAAAGTATTTAAAGGAATTGTAGAACAATCAGGACGTGATCATATTATTTTAAGTGATCCTACCAATGGTGACTGGTATTTAATTTTAATGATTTATGTAAACTATATTAAATTTAACGAACGCATAATTTCTAGCCCTGAATTTTATCCAAATAATTGAAATAGATAAAGATATTTGTTATAATGATAATAGGTGATGATATGGCCGTATTAATCTTTTTATTATCAAGCTTTTTAATTATATTTATATTAGCTCTAGCGGTAGCTGGTACTTACAACAATTTTCAAAATCACATCATTAGAATAAATGAAGCCGAAGCTAATATCGATGCCACTTTACGCAATAGATTTGACCTATTAAATAAATCTATCGATATTATCAAAGCTAATACTAAAATTGAAGATAAAATATTTACTAATATCATTAAACTAAGATCCCAAAAGTTATCTAATTTCGAATTAGATCGTGAATTATATGAAGGTATTAAAGAATTTAATAAATATAAAGAAGAATATCCTAATTTAAAAAATAGTGAGGTATTTACTAAAATAGATTTAGCTTTAACTGAATCAGAAACTGATATTGTCGCTTTTCGAAAATATTATAACGATATTATTACTGATTATAATCGTCTCGTTAAAAAATTTCCATCTAATATAATCGCTTTATTTTTTAAATTTAAAGCTAAAGCTTATTTTGATGGCAAAGATATGGAAGACGAGGATACCAAGGACTTTAAACTATAAAAAAGGTATAAATATTGCATCATATTTATACTTTTTTTAATACCTTAATTTTACCTTTAACTAAATATTCAATTGTCTCTTCTTCACATTTACTAATATCGGGATTCCAATATTCATGAGCTTGTTCTAAAGTTTCATTATAGCTAAGTCCTAATTTAGGCAGTAAAGCGGCGCTGGTTTTAAACATATCACCAGTTATCATAACTTCAAATAAATCCCTCTTTCCTGGTAATCCATTATTCCAATACTTTAACTGTTTATCACTGCAAACCCATATAGCTTGCTTACGGCTAACGATATTAGGATAGTATTTTCTTCGCACCTCTTCTAAAGCAAGTTCCATTTGATTTATCTGCAATAAATGGATGTGTTTTTGAGCATGTTCTAGTAAAATTTCAATTGTTGTATCATCGGGTTTATTTTCAAGATAATAATCGATAATTTGATAAAAAGAAAGATATTCATTATCAAATGGTTCAATCGTCGTATAATCAAAATTAACTTTTGTTCGTTCATTGATAAAATCATCACATGTATTATCGATAACATGGCCAACTTGCCACAAATCAGAAAATCGGTTTTCTTTTATTAAATGATACATTTTTTTATTTACTACTTGCATCAAAAGTCCCCCTTTTTTAACGAGCGTTACTATAACATTTTTAACCTTCTTTGTCAAATTTTAGCGCCGCACCTTTTTTATCAATCAGTATATTTATAAAATGTCATAAACTTATACTAAAATCATTGTACAAAGCACAAATGTTTGATGTAATAAGGAAGCCTTAACTTCGCGAGTCGAGTACTTATCTAATTTTGGTATAGCACTTAATCTAGATTAAGTGCTATTTCTTTCTTTATCCACTTATGAAAAACATAATATTTTTTATAAGTGGATTTTCTTCAGCTAAAACTTTAGTTTTAAATTTATTTAACAATCTTAGCATATTTGATTCATCTTCGCCAACATATTTATCAAGATCACTCCAAATTGTAATATATTCAATCTCGATTTTATAATTATGATTATAATATCTAGGCAATTCTGCATCATAAATAATCCAATATTCAGGTGGGAATTGACGTTCAAATCCCAAAAATTCATTTTGTAATATAAGGCCTTCAGTGCCTTTATATTTCTTTTCGTAATCATAAGTTAATGTTATTGGATAATTATTTTGATTAAAATTTTTATCTAATTTTATTGGTTCATCGCTTAACCAATCCAGTATATGTCTTGGATAAAATTCCGTTTTTTTATAAAAACTTTTAATTGCTTCATGAATATTGTTGTTGAAAAAATCAGTATCTAATTTAAATGTATAACCATTATCATAAACAGTCGTTTCATAATGGTTTAATTTGACATATTTTTTAATTTCTTTTATTAATTTATTAAGACCTTGCTTATCAATATTTTCTACTGTATCACAAATCGTAATTTTTGCTGGTATTCCCGCAGATAAAAATCTCCCCATTGTAATCAACTCCTTTACATTTATATTATACTACAAGTTACCTTTTTCTTCAATAAGAACTTTACTAATATAATTGAAAATAACATTTTAATGGTAAATATGTTTAAATTTTAAAAATACAAAACAAATTAGATACATTTATTATACTTTTTTGCATATAATAATATAAAAACTTGACGTACGCAAAAAAGTACGTTATAATTTAGGTGAGGTGAGAGTCTATGAGTACTATCAATATAACTAATGCTAGAGCTAATTTATTTCAATTAGTTCATGATGTAAATGTCGGTTTTAATCCTATTACGATTGTAAACAATAAAGGTAAAAATGCAGTTTTAATATCTGAAGATGAGTGGAAAAATATCGAAGAAACTTTATACTTAACTAGTATTCCAGGATATGTAGAAAATATAAATGAGATAAGAGAAAAGGAAGATTGGAATACTGCTAAGGAGTACAGCAAAGATGAAGAATGGTAATACTTATAAAATTAAATTTTCAAAACAAGCTGAAAAAGATAAAATAAAATTAAAAAGTGCTAATTTGGACAAAGGTTGTAGAAATATTTTGAATCTAATGCTTGAAGATCCTTTTTGCTATCCACCATCTTATGAAAAATTAACTGGAGAGTTAGCTGGATTATATTCTATAAGAATTAATAGACAACATAGAATTGTATATGAGGTAGATGAAACAAAAAAAGAAATACATATTATCAGAATGTGGACTCATTATGATAAAATTTATCGTAACATTAAAAAAAAGATGTAGGTTTGTCAAACAAAAGGTTGTATTATAAATAGTGTTGGTGAAAAAAATCATCACACTATTTTTTAGTATGAAAAAGACATGTAATCTGATACAATGTAATTGACTAAAACATTGAAAGGTTGTGATTACATGTCCACTAATAATTATATACTAAATTTATTAAATATTAAAGATGAAAATATTAAAATTTTATCAAAACTCAATTTCAAAAGTAAATTGAGATATACGATATCTTTATACAATTTAGTCTTACAATGATTTTAGTCAAGGGCT
>CANQAO010000024.1 GCA_947589375.1 uncultured Bacilli bacterium
GCCTTCCATTTTCGCAAACATGGCGGACACTAATCCAATAATGCCACCACCGACAACTAATACTTTTTGACCCATTTTAATATCCGCTAAATGCGCCGCATGAAGACCAACCGCTGTCGGTTCTACCATGGCCACTTCATCATCAGTAATATTATCAGGCACTTTAATTACCATATCTGGTCTAAGGGCCATCTTTGGTTCCAAACCACCAGGATTATCTAAAGAAAGTCCGGTCGCATGCGTCCAAGTATCTAAACAATATTGTACATTGCCAGTTTCACAAGGTTCGCAGTGACCACATGGTGAAATTGGTAAAGCTGTTACTCTATCCCCTACTTTTAAATCTTCACGGCTTCCTGGATCGACTACTACCCCACAAAATTCATGACCCATCACTAAGCCTTGAGGGGCCCCATCAACCCAATAATGAATGTCCGAACCACAAATACCACATTTTTTTACCTCGATAATCACTTTGCCATCTTGACTAGTAGGTTCTTCTTTATCGATAATTTCAAATTCTCTTACTCCTTTAATTGCTACCGCTTTCATTTTTTGCCTCCTTTTTTCTTTCTTTTCTTCATTCCTTTAAAAACGATATAAAATAATATTAGTGAGCCTGTAATCATTGCCAGCAAAATAATTTGCTCTTCGGTAATTTCAAATTTATCTTTGACCTTCTTTTCTTTAGCATCTAGAGCTTTAATTACATACTCCCCATCTTTAGTATACAAATAATTTTCTCTGGCATACCTAGCTACATAATCTTTATCTTGAAGTTTATCAATTTCGGTTTTCAAATCTTTCGATTTGGCTTTAAGTTCCGTGAGCTCTTTTTTTAAACTCGCCTCTTCACGATTAAGATTATAAATGGATACCATCGTGGTAACTAAGGTAAAAGCACAATACCCAATTGCCAGAAAAACAATTGGGGTAATTATCGTCAGTCTTCTTTTAGCTGTTTTCGTTACTTTTTTCTTTGCCATTGTATCACCACTATTATAGTTAAAGTATATCATTTTTTAAAATGTTTGGCAATTATTTGTTCTAAATAATATCCAGCTATTAACACAATTAAACAATAAGGATGAAAAGCAGCATCATTGATAAATCTCAATATTAAAAAATAAGAAAGTACACTAATTAAAACAACTAAAAAAGTACCTAATAATTTAATCCATTTTTTGGAATTATAGATTATTTTATGGTTCACGGTGACAAATAAGGAAAAAAAGATTCCATATAAAAAAGAAAAAGCGAGGGTTATAATTTGCGTTTCTAAATCCATTATTTAAACAATTTGCTGAAAATTCCACTTTCTTTATCTTTTTTTCCATTTTCTGTATAAGTTAGACTATTAACTTTGCCTTTAATTGAAACATTACCTTGATAAGTATCTAATTTAATAATTTCGAGTTCCTCACCTTTAAGAATTAAATCACCCATGGTGGTTTCTAAATAAAACTCTTCTTCATCAAAACTATCAATTTTTTTTACTCCTGTAATAACAATATTTTTTCGTTCATTAATGGTAATGCCATGCGTTAATGACGAAATTGCTTCCATCTTGTCCATAATCTTCCTCCTAGGGAAATATATGCATAAAAAAAGAAGATTATTCATCTTCTAAATTATTATACTCTTCAGTAATTGCATCTTCAAACATTTTACGGCATTCTTGAGTTATTGGATGAGCGATATCATGATATTCATCGTTACTAGTCTTACGACTTGGCATAGCGATAAATAAACCACCATCACCTTCAATAATTCTAATGCCATGAACTGCAAAACAATCATCTAAGACAACTGATGCAATTCCACGAATGCGTGAATTCTCCTTTTCGATTTTTCGAACGTTTATTGATGTAATTTTCAAAGCTAACCTCTCCCTTCTGGTACATTATATCGTTACATCTTAAGTATACAATATTTTTATGAAAAAAACAACTATTTATCAAAAATTTTAATTGTTTTTGTAATAATATCAGCATAAGAAAAAGATTTCACACTTTTATTTTCATCTAAAACTTCAACTAAAAACACGCAATTATACAAATTAGTGATTTTGGCTTTATAAATTTCATATTTATTTCGTCCCAAATTATACTTGATAGTAATTTCAGCACCGATATATTTACTTAAAGCTTGGCGAATCATCCTACTATCACAAACACCTTTATCGAGGATATCCAACATACATTGTTCCTTTCGTAATAATGCCACCAATACCATCTTTGCCATATTTAGTTTTTTCTAAAATTTCTTTTAAGTCAATATCTTTGTTGATATTAGATAAACTCATTTTGGCTGCCACAATAGCTGGATCTAAAGCATGAATATTAATTCTTTTAGGACTAGAAGCAAAATTAGCTCCCGCTTTAATTAATTCTTCATAATAAGAGCCACAAGCACCAGCAATGATAATTAGTTTTTCATGGCTATTTTCATATTCCCTAGCTTTTTTAACGGCATCGACGAAATAAGCACTGGATTTATAAGCTGAAAGATCATCTCTTGAACCTTTCTTTTTATTATAAGCATCATGACCTGTAATCACTACGATATTGGGCTTATATTTTTCTAAAAGGTGGGTAATATCACCAGCTATATCTTCCTCTCTTTCATTAATGCCCATGGCCCATATATTTATTTTTTTATAATAATCTAAACATCTTTTCAAATAATCAGTATCACTATCAATGTGTAAAATCTTGCCAGGGAGATAAAAATAATCATTGCGTTCCAAAGCCGCTTTAGTTTCTAAGCGATCTAAAAAATCTTGTTCATTTTCCACATCTTCGTCATTATGTTTTTTTAAGTCACTCATATCAGCATCGGCAATTAATCTAATATTCATACCTTTTAATTTAACTTCATTATCGTTAATTTCTATAATTTTAAAGACCACATCATTATCATATGAATTACGTGTAACCAAATCACCAATATTAAACTCCATATTATCACCCAAAAAAGTATATGAAAAATAAAATAAAAATATAACAAAAATAGAAAGTTTGCATTAAACCTTCTATCTCTTCTTTTGTTAACCAGTAGATTTTGATATTGTAGTAATATCAATGTTTAATTCAAGCATATTCTTAGCTATTTATATTTTACTTTCTTTTCGCCTCCGCTACATCGATATCATGTGCCAGTTTGTCATAAGCCTCTTTATCATATGATAATTTTCAAAATTCCTTTTTTTGGTTATTTTTTAGGCGAATTTTCCTTTTTTGAACAGAACAAAATGCGAATATAGTTCGCATTAGTATATTCAATTATCTTTTTTGAATACTATTATAAATCTTTTTAAGTAAAGCTGATGAACGTTTAATTTTGTCTTCCATATCTTTAACTTGATCTTTTAAAGTGGCATTTTCATTTTCTAACATTTTATTATGCTCATTAGCTTCTTTCAAAGATTTAGCACTTTCTAAATTATTTTTCTTAAGTGTATAAGCATCCTCTTTTAATTTTTTAACTTGATCTTTTAATTTGTCATTTTCAGTTTTGGCTTTTTTAAGTTCTTTTTTTGATTTTTCTAAATCATTTTGAATATTATTATAATCATCAACAAAACCATCTACGGCATTACTAATATCATCGATAGACATATCACTAGAATAAGATAATTCTTCATTTTTAGGTTCTGTTTTAGGCTCTTCAGTCTCATTTTCATCGGCTAAAACAGGCTCCATAGCCTCTTCTTTAGGCTCTAAAACTACCCCATAATCGGATTTTTCTAAATCATCGATAACACTAGAGAGATTTTCGATTTCATTTAACAAACTTTCCGCATCTTTCGAAGATAAATTAGGAACATTATCTAATGGCATGTCTTCATCATCTGCAAAACTAGTTGAATATTCTTCTTTTGCTTCTTCTTCAAAATGTGAAGGTTCTTCATCATTTAAATAATCGGTATAGATATTAAGTTCAGTGATTTTACTCATAATGTCTTCAATGCCTACGGCATAAGTATTCATAAGATTACGAATGTTTTTATCTTTAGAATAAGTTTCTAAAAAGTCTTCGTCATCGGGAATAAGGACATTGGCGCGAAAAATTTGTCTTTCTTCTTTACCCTTATCACCTTTACTAAACTCACTATCCATACTATCGACAATGGTCTCAAGAAATTCATTTTTCTCTCGCATCGCATCATCTGGTGCTTCTTTGGAAAAAGCATCAAACAATCTCTCATTTTCATCCCTAACCTTTTTAGCCATTTCTTTAATTTCTAAAAATCTGTCTTTTTCTAGCATAATAAAACACCTCTTTTTATTCTTTCTTTTATTTTTTACGCCCTAGAATCATATTTGCCATCTTTAGTTGAAACGACAACTACGTCATTTTCATTTATAAATAATGGAACTCTAATAGTTAAGCCATTTTCAAGTACGGCATCTTTAGTAGCATTATTGGTCGTATTACCTTTAACTGCTGGTTCGGTATTAGTAACTACATATTCAATCTTTTCAGGTAAGATAAGGCCAAGTACTTCACCTTCATAAAAGGAAATTTCAATACTAAGTCCTTCTTTTAAATATTTGTAGTCCTCGCCTAAAGCACTTTTATCAAGTTCAATTTGTTCATATGTTTCCATATTCATAAAATTGTACTTACCACTATTTTCGTATAAAAATTGCATTGACATTTTTTCAATGTTGGCTTTTTCTAATTTAATATTGGTATTAAAGGTTTTTTCAACAGTTGAACCAGTTCTTAAATTTTTAAGTTTGATCCTAACAAAAGCGGGACCTTTTCCAGGTTTAACATGTAAAAATTCGATAATCTGGCAAATGTTGCCATCAATTACAACCGTCATACCATTTTTGATGTCATTAATATTAATCATAAAACCCTCCTATTATTTTTTCTCCTTATGTAATGTTGTTTTATTACATTTTGGACAATATTTTTTTAATTCTAAACGGTCTGGAGTGTTTCGTTTATTTTTTTCTTTACGGTAATTTTCTTCTTTACAAACAGTACAAACAAGTGTGATATTTTCTCTTGCTTCTCCTTTTTTTGCCATAATATCCCTCCTTCTTTACATACCTATTTACATTATAACAAATTATTTGTAAAATTCAAAGTATTTTTTTGAAATTGCATCCGCAATTCGCTTATTAATGTTCGATTGATGCGTAATTCGTCCATTATTATGCGATACATCTGGTGAAATTATTATAAAAGTGACCTTTGGATTATCATATGGTGCATAAGCGGCAAAAGTCGTCGTAATCGTTTCTTTATCTACAACACCATCGTTATCGGTATCGACAAAACTTTGACTGGTTCCTGTTTTTCCGGCTGGTTTATAGGCCATATTGATATAACCGGCTCCGGTCCCATATTTTAATACGGCTTCAAAGCCTTGATGTACTCGGTCCATATATTCATCCTTCGTATCGACTTTACCTAGTTCTTCGGGTTTAATTTCATTAGTAACTTTCCCTTGTTCATATAAGCCTTTATATAAAGTTGGTTTGATTCTCGTGCCCCCATTGGCAATCGTTCCAATATACTGCGTAAGCTGAATGGGCGTATAAGTATCATACTGGCCAATGGCAAAGTCCATTAATAACCCCGCATTCATTTTTGAGCCTTTATAACCTAAACTTTCAATAGGAAGATCAATTCCTGTTTTCACCCCTAAACCAAATTGGGCGAACGTATTACGATAAGTATTAAAAGCTTCTTTATCAATCGTTAATGGCTTATTATAACGATACTTACCCTTGCCCACTTTAATCGCCGTATAAAACTGATAGGTATTAGATGATTGGGCAATGGCCGTAATATCATTTAAGGTGCCTAATTTTTTCCATGAACATTTTTCGGGTGTCGCCGCAATTTTAATGCACGTATCTTGTCTTTTTTCACCAATTTTTAAAGCTCCGGTATTATAACCGACAATTTGGCTGGCCCCTTTTACTACTGAGCCCATAACCACAGGCGAAGTTACGATGCCCGGAGTATAATCAACTATTTGATTATCTTTAATTTGTTTTCCAGACATGGCTAAAATTTCACCAGTATTAGGATCCGCCACAATAATAAATGAACGATTATAATATTCGGTATTAGCTTCTTTTTTAGTCGCCGCAACTTCATTTTTCAAAAGTTCTTCAACATATTTTTGCAGTTCAATATCGATCGATAAAACGATATCTTTACCTCTATAACCTTTTTCTAATAATTTATAAGAGCCATCATCCGCCACTTGATATTTATTTTTCTTACCACGTAAAAGATTTTCATATTGATATTCTAAATAACTAATGCCTACCCGATCATCTAAACTATACCCTTTTTGAAGATAATCTTCCTTAAGTTCAGCGGGAATGCCTGATTTACTAGTAGAAACAGTTCCAATAATCGATTTAAAAACATCGCCATAAGGATATACTCTTTCCCAATCTAACTTGGTATTAATGCCGTGTAAGTGACTGATATTTTCCCCCACTAATGCATACTCTTCATCGGTAACTCCAGTATCTTTAATTATCTTCTCATCATATGAATATCCCTTATTCATAAGGGCATAAATATAAGCAGCTTCTTTATCGATATCGCTATAAATAGCTAAATCTTCTTTCGTAACTCTCGCCATTTTTAAATTCCAAATATCATCCGCGGTTAGTTTACGTTCATCTAATTTGCGCCACTCTTCATCGGTAATTCTTTTATTAGCTTCTTTGCGATTGCTTTTTAACCAAAAATTTTTAATATCATATTCGGTTAGTTTTTGATAGTCAACATCAATCATTTTCGCTAATTTATAAGCGACATTTTTTTCCGTTTTAAAATCTATTTCTTTAGGTTTTTGATAATAAATAACTTTATTAGCTTTATTGTCCACAATTAATTTACCATGACGATCATAAATGCGGCCGCGAGGCGCTGTGGGGCCTTCGATTACTTTTTGCGTTAGCTCTTTAACTTCAGCACTATAGTAATCTTTTTTAACTATTTGAACGACAAATAAACCAATTACTAAAATTACAACCATTGCTAAAATAATGCCTGTTAAAATATTATAACGCTTTTCAATTTCCACTTTAATATCCTTATTAATTTTATAACCATAAGAATAATGAAGGGGTTTTTTCCTTTTAAATAAAGGGCCTTTAACTAAAGATTTAATTTTTTCTTCTTTTTTCTTTCTTTTTTTCATCACAAGCACCTCTTTTAATAACCCATACTCCTAAATTACATATACTTAAAGTAGGAGGTATTTATGAATAGTTTAGTGGGACAATACATAAATAAATTAACCACCAATAATATAAACGATTTTGCCTTAAAAAACAATATTAAATTAAATGAAAAAGAATTAAATGTTCTTTTAGATGTGGCTAAAAAGCATTATCCAGAACTTTTAGAAGGTAATTCTAAAGAAGTGGAAGCTTATTTAAAAGATCATTTAACTGATGAAAACTATGAAAAAGTTGTTAATTTATACTATGAATATCAAGCAAAATATCAAGGCTATTTAAAATAAGTTCGAATATCGTCTAATAAATTAGGATTCATTTTTTTGGCTTTGATCATTTCGATTTCCTGTTTGTATGGTGGATAAGTACGATCTTTCGCACCATCTTCTAAAGAAATATAAGGAGTTTCTAAAATTTTAGGAATTCCTTTTAATTTGTCATGATAAATAATTTTCATTAAATTATCAAAACCAATGGTTCCAAGACCAATATTTTCATGACGATCTTTATGCGCGGCCATGACATTTTTACTATCGTTAATATGCATGCAGGCTAGTTTATTTAAGCCAATTACTTCATCAAATTCTTTTAACACTTTATCAAAATCATTTAAATTATAACCCGCATCGTTGATGTGGCATGTATCTAAACACACCATCACTCTATTTTGATATTTAAGGCCTTCGATAATTTCCTTAATTTCTTCAAAAGTCGTACCGACTTCCGTACCCTTGCCAGCCATGGTTTCTAAACAAATAATGGGACCTTCCTCGGTATCTAAAACTGCATTTAAGGCTGTAATAATATTTTGAATGCCCTCATCAGTGCCTAAACCAACATGACTGCCAGGATGAAGGACAATTTTATCTATTCCTAGTTCCTCACTTCTTTTTAATTCTTGTTTTAAAAAATTAATACTGAAATTAAATTTATCTAAATCTTTGTTGTTAGCTAAATTAATAATGTAAGGAGCATGAACAATGACATTTTTAATATCGATGCCATTTTCCTTCATTAATTTATGAGCCTTTAAGGTTAAATCTTTATCGATAGCGCTTCTAATCGTGTTTTGCGGCGCACCAGTATAAAACATAAAAGTGTTGGCGCCATAACTTAAAGCTTCTTTAACACTTCCCAGTAATCCATCATTATTAGTATAAGAAACGTGGCTTCCTATTATTAAATCTTCCATTTTTATCACCTCTTACATCATACCACATTTCTTCTATATATTAAAGATTACTCAGCTAAATCAGCTAAAAATTTAAAGCTTACTTTGACGACTTTATTCACTCCTTTTTCCATAGTTTCGGAAACTTTTAAGCCTATATTGGATATTTTATTTTGATAATTCCTTTCGTTTTTCTTTAAATACTTAGTTAAATTGACATTTTTACCAGCCGCGACATCAGCTTCAAATTTTTCAATTTGTTTTGCCGTTAAGGCCACTTGTTTGCGATTTTCATATTCAATATAACCAGCACTTTTGGAAACATAAATTGCCATAAAAGTCACAAATAAAGTGAGAAATAAAAAACGAAAGATTTTTTTTAAATGTTTACGCGCCACTGACATACTCCGTAATTATTGGGCTTAAAAGTTCAATGGTATTTAAAACTTCATCAATGGTATTCGTATCAGAGCCAATCTCAATTAAAGTGATTTTTGGACTTAAATCTTGATTATAAACGCCATTATTACCACGACCACCTTTAATTAACACGCCTCTAGTTAAAGTTGGATATTTTTCTTTGATCATATCATTTAATTTATTGGTTAAATCTAAATTTTGTTCATAACTATCATATTCATTACCAACGACAAATACTAATTTCGCACATGATTTATTATTAATTTTGACTGTGGATTTCTCTTTAGGAATGCTGTCACGATGAAGATCGATAATTAATTTTAAACTAGGATTAGCCGTAATAGTTTTGGTAATAAATTCTCTACTCGCTTTATAGCTACTAGCGTGATTCATGTTATTTAAATTCATATAATCGATTAAATTATCTTCTAAAACTAAAGTATTAATATCCGCTTTTTCTAATCTGTCTTCTAAAATATATGAAGCCATCATGACCCCGGGTTTTATATTATATGGTTTTAAGGCATCACCTTGATAGCCTTCACTTTGATGGGAATTATAAATATAAACTAATGGTGGCGTTTCAATTTTGGAAGCGGGCTCGTCTATTTTTGGATTACTAACATATCCTGTATTTTCAGTTTTATTAGCCTTAAAATGGAAAGTATTTTCTAAAATACTAACTGGCTCATTGATATCAAAAACATAAGCAAACATTTTATTTAATAAATTATTAGCTTTTTTTTCATAAAGCATATGATAATTAGAATCTGCCAGCAAGCCTTTGATAAAATCTTCATTGGTATTAGCTAGTTTCACATTCATTATTATATTATAAGATACTTGATAGCCAACAAAAACTAAAAAGGCATATAACAAAATTCGAAATTTAAATTTTCTTTTTTTAATAGTTTTAACTTTTTTCATGATTTCACCCCACTTTATCTAAATTATATGAAGCTTAATTTAAATAAAATGTAGAATTAAAGTTTTTAGTAAAAAAAATAGATAACTTTAAAATTATCCATTTTGAACATTTTTGTGTAAAGTATTATTAATACCCCCACTAATCACATCGGCGATTTTTTCCACGATAAAGTCTTCTTCTTTGGGCGTAACCATTAAATTATAACCAATTGGATTTAAAATTTCATAAATTAAAGATTTTACTTCTGCATTATTTAAAGAGCCAACTAGGCCAAACAAATTTTTTTTATCATCTTCAAGCAATTTAGCATCATGTTTTAAATAATTAACGCCAAATTTTAATTTTTGGGCAGGATTATTATAGTTTTCCTTATTATAAGCAAAATGTTTATACATATAATTAATGGTATCACTGACAATCGAAGCCGCATCGACCACGGTTGGAACGCCAATGGCAATGACCGGTACACCAACGGTATCTTTACTAATTTCTTTTCTTTTATTGCCTACTCCGCTACCTGGATTGATCCCCGCCGTAGTCATTTGAATTGTTTTATTTACTCTTTCAATGGAACTAGAAGCTAAAGCATCAATGGTAATAATAAAATCCGGCTTAACTGTTTCCACTATTCCTTTAATTAAGTCACTAGTTTCAATGCCGGTTTCACCCATAACGCCAGGAGATATCGCCCATACTCTGCGAAAGCCTTCTTCCAGTTCGCCATATAAATACAAATGATTAGTCACAATGGTTTTCGTTATCACTAAAGGTCCCACCGCATCAGGGGTTGTTTTTTCATTTCCAAGGCCAATAACTAAACACGTATGTTCCTCATTTATACCAATGGTTTTAAACATTTTAGTAAGTTCTTCACTAAAAATAGTTTTTATTTGCTCTTTATTATCATAATCTGTAATGTCGGGAAATTCAATTGTGACATAATTGCCGGCTTTTTTGCCAATTTCTTTCCCTTGATTATCATCTAAAGTAATGTCAGTAATGGTAACATCGCCGATTTTCCTTGACTTTGATTCGCTTACTAATTCAATAGCTAAATCGGTACGAATTTCAAATTTATTTAAATCTATTTCATGACTCATTTCTATCACCTATTAACTATTTTTACCAAAAATACTTATTTTTATTGCTTTTTTGTTCATTTTTTGTTAAAATGTATTTACAAGTGCGGCTTGGAGGTGAAATTATGGCCAATATGAAAAATGCAAAAAAAAGAATTAGAGTAAATATTAAAAAACAAACTCGCAACAATAGTTATCTAGCTAGTATGAAAACAGCAATTAAAAATGTTGAAAGAGCTGTTGCCGCTAAAGATAAAGGCAAAGCTGAAGAAGCCTTAAAAGTGGCAATTAAAAGAATCGACAAAGGTACTGGCGCTCACGTTGTTGCTAAAAATAAATGTGCCCGTGAAAAATCAAGATTAGCCAAAAAAGTAAATCAAATGAGTTAATTTGATTTTTTTTTTTGATATAAGAGGAAAGTTAAAATTTATTTTGGTTTTTATCCTTTGTCGGAATTTGTTTTAAAAATTTTTTAAGTTTATATATAAATTAATCAGAAATATGTTATAATTTTAATATAAGAAAGGTGGCTATACATGAAAAAACATAAATTACACATCTCAACTTTAATTTTATTAGTGTTATTAATTGTGTGCTTTTTATATCGCACTGAAATTGTCACTTTTGTCATGAGTACAGCAACAGAATATGCCACCGTAAATAAACCAGACAATAATAACTATACTAATGATTATACTTTTGATTTTGTTAAAACCACTGATAATTTCCATGTTAAAAATGCGCAGGATATTAAAGATGTTATTTTCACTTTTTTAAATTCGGGTAATGAAGAATTTACCTTCTACTGCTCTAAAGAATATAAAAATTGTATGAAAGATTTAAAATCTATTTCTGAAAATCAAATTTTATTATCGGTTATTAATAACATGGTATCGCCATTTAATAGTTATCAAAAATTATATGTCACTACCAATACTTATGGCAAAGTCATAATTCAAATTGATAAACTTTATACAAAAGAAGATATTACTAATATAAATAAAAAAATGGATGAAATTAAATCTGAAATTATTAAAGATAATATGTCTTTAGAAGAAAAAATCAAAGCTTTTCACGATTATTTAATTAACCATTCAGCTTATGATGAAGTAAGAGCGGCCAAAATTGAAAACAACGATAAAACCGAGTATCAGTATAATTCCCACAAAGCTACGGGGCCTTTATTAGAAGGTATGGCTTTGTGTAGTGGATATAGTGACGCTATGAAAATCTTCTTAGACCAGATGCATATTAAAAATTATAAAATATCCAATGACAATCACATTTGGAATTTTGTATATTTAAATGATAAATGGTTACATTTAGATTTAACTTGGGATGACCCTGTCACCACTGATAAAAGTAATGTCTTACTCCACAAATTTTTCTTGATTGATACTAATACTCTATTAAAACTAGATACTACTAATCACAATTTTAATCCCGAATATTATCCAGAAACAAAATAGCCCTTAAAGGCTATTTTTGTTTACAAATTTATTTTAAATTTTCGATTGCTTGTTTAGATAAACCAGTAGCTTTGGTTATCGTGGAAATATCCATTTTTAAAT
>CANQAO010000025.1 GCA_947589375.1 uncultured Bacilli bacterium
ACTAGAATAAAAATCAAAAATATAAAAATTTTATAAAGTTTTGTATATGAAATACTTGACTTTATTATGGGAGGAATGTTATGAAAGTTGTTAAAACATTTATATCGGTATTACTATCATTATTAATTATGTGTGCTTTATATGTTTTATTTATGTTAGGTAATATTAGCTCGTTTTTTAGCTCTGATAATATTCAAAAAACAATTTCCAACATCGATGTTACCCATGAGATTAGTAAAATGAAAAATAGTTCTCTAACTGCTGGGGGTAAAGCCGAGATTATTGATATTGTCGATACTGCTTATGATGAAGCTGAAAAGCATGGTATTAGTACACAATTAGTTGATGAAATGTTTAACTCTAAAGAAGTTAAAATGTTTCTAGGTAAAGCGGTAGGTAATACGACCGATTATGTGATTAATAATCAGAAAGAAAAACAACTAACCAGTGACGATTTTAATAAAATTTTAGATGATAACATCGATACATGGCTTCAAAACACTAATACTAAACTTAGTGATTCTAAAAAAGAGGTATTATTAATTCGGATGAAACAAGCTAGCGCGGGTATTATTGATACTTTACCTAGTGAAGAGATGATCGATAATAAAGTCGATGAAAAGACGATTAGTAAAATTAGATTTATTTTCAGTAGTGAAGTTAGAGTCGGTTTAGTAATCGTCATAGCCCTTATGTTAATTTTACTTTTCTTCTTAAAGAAAAAAGAAGCCAAATGGCTTGTCTATTTAGCGATGCCAACGTTAATTGTTGGGTTAGCCACGATTGCGACTAGTTTTATGATTAATGATATTTTAGCTTTAGCGCTTAAAGAATATAATTTATCATTTATGATGAATAGCTTTAGTACTACTTTTGCCAATCATATTTTTATTACCGGGATAGTATCCAGCGTTATTGCTTTATTACTATTAATTGTTCATATGATTATCCAAAAAAGAAAAATCTCAGCTTAATGAGATTTTTTGATGTTTAATTTATTTTTAATAAACGCATAGATAATAGGTAAAATGGAAATGAAGACAATCGCGATAATTATCAAACTAAAGTGATCCGCCACAAAGGGGATGTTACCGAAAAAGAAGCCTAAACATAAGAATAAAGTTACCCAAACAACAGCGCCTAAAGCATTAAAAGTGATAAATTTCTTATAATTTAATTTACCCATACCGACTACGAATGGTACGATAGTTCTAATGATTGGCATAAATCTCGCAATAAAGACCGCTAAACTACCATATTTGGCAATTAAGGCATCAGCTTTGTCAATGTTTTCTTGTTTTACTAAAGTGAATTTTTTGTTATTAATAATTTTCCGGCCTAAATGTTTTCCAATTTCATAGTTAATGGTATCTCCGATAATCGCCGCGGCAATAACTAAAATTAGTAGTAAAAATAAATTTAATTGACCAATTCCAGCAAAAGTTCCAGCGGCAAAGATTAATGAATCGCCTGGTAAAAAAGGTAAAAAGACTAACCCTGTTTCACAAAAGATCACGACAAATAATAGTAAATAAACAAGGGGTCCAAATTCATTGATAAACTGACCAATATATTGATCGCAATTTAAGATAAAATCAACTATAATCATGTCATACCTCCTCGTCAGCATTTTTATTATATCATACAATCCCTTTAGAAAGCAAAAAAGTTTGACTAAAGCATACTTTAGTAATATAATAAATCAATGTTGGAGGGTCACGATGGCGTTAAAAGCACAAATTATAAAAAATTTGGACAACTTATTAATAGAAGAGTTAAAAATTTATGGTTATTTAATCATTATTAATAGTTCTCAAAATAATAAGAAAATGTTTGAAAGTGCTGTCAAAGAACTTAAAGTTTGTGCGGTACGCGAAGAGTATTATTTAGATCAAATGACCTGTCCGCTAACTTTATTTCAAGAATGCGTAAATGCCTTTATGATAAAAGTGCCGCCAATGCTTCATAGCCAATATCCATATATAAATGTTAATTTAAATAAACAAACACTTAAACTAGAAACCGATATCGAAAGCATTTATAAACGGCTTAAAAATATTTTAGATATAAAAATGAAAACTCTAGTGCTTAAAAATAATGAAAAGCTTTCATATGAGCTAGATACTGATTTAGATATTAAGCAAGCATTAACTTTAGAAGCCGTACGAGAGGACATTAACATTAATAAATTAAAACATGTAAATGAATATATCCATAAATCTACTTTGGAAAATAAGCATTTACTTTATTATCGCTATGTCCTTATGCAGCAAACGAAAGGAATTACCGATAAACTGCTGGCTGTAAATATGGATATCGATCAATTACCAAATTTAACGGCTGAAAAGGCCGCTAAAAACCTTGGAATTTCACTTTTGGAGTATATCGCCCATAAAGATTTTTTAATTTTACAAGAGTTTAGTGAAGTCGTACTATATTTAGAATTAGGGCTTTTAGATATCGATAAAGTCTTTAATCAATATGAAAAATTAATGTTGGAAAATCTTTTAGCGGGTCTTTCCTATGAATCATTAACTAAATATTTTAATATTTTTAATAAAAAATATAAATGGACTAAGAAAAAGAATAAAAAGCAAGTATTAAGGGTAATTAAAAACGTTTTAGCAAAGAAGGAAGTAAAAATGAAAGAACGAACGCAAAACAAGTCTTGTGTGGCGATCTCACCAGAGAATATGAATAATTTTGTCGCACTTATTAAACTATCAGAACTGATATATGATAAACATCAACTGCTATTAAAACTTGATATTAAGGGTGAAAAAGATAGTGAAGATTATCACCATCACCTTCATGAATTAGAACATTATCAAGACTTTCAAAATGAAATTTTAAACAAATTAGATCTTTATGACGAAGATTTTATGATTTTAAGGCCAATAGTGGAAAATGAACTTTCAATTTTTCTAAAAGAAAGTGAACTTACTTATTTTGATGGTAAGCAATTTTCATTTAAGCCTCTTCATAAAAAATGCCACGACATTCAAGAAAGGTTATATAATTTAATTCCCGGTTTAGATGCAAACATGAAATCAGTGGCGGTGGATAGTAAATATGCTTATCATATTCATAAGAATCTTTTGGTATCATCATTAATCAAAGAACAAGAAGATAAAGAAAAAACTACCGAAGCTAAATTAAAACAATTATATGATGAAAGTTATCGTTATCCAATGCTGACTGAAGAAATAGTTATGACCAAATTTAGGCCTAATTTGCTCCCATTAATGGATGATGAAGTGATGCTTAATTTACTGAATATCAATGCTCCAGTATATTACTATATCAAAGATGAAGAGTTATATATTATGGGTTTAAAATTTTTAACCGAATTAATGGAAAACACGAAAATTAATAATGAGCATGTTAATTATATTATGGCTAATTTAGATATTATATTAAGTAGTATTAGTGCGGAAAATTTAAGCGATTTAAAGGAACATTTAAATATGCTTAAAGAAAATAAACTTAAACGAAAAAATCAAGAACGTATTTTAAAACTGGATAGTTTATTTGAAAAGAAACTTCCATATTATTTAAAGTAGAGAAATTTCTACTTTTTTGTACAATATGATATAATTATAATAAATGAAAGCAGGGATGTTATGCAGGAGACAAAAGTTTTATTTACTGATAAATCATCTAAGGGCATTTGTTTTCAAAAAATTAGTGAGTTTATTAAATGGGCTTATATTCATGACGATGAAAACATCATTATAGATAGTGAAATAGAAGAAATTAAAGTAGAAGATTTATATAATTTACTTGATTTTATTAGATTTTATAAACAAGTTAAAAGAGAGTGTCAAAAACAAAATGAGCATTATAATGAATTATTATTAGAAGAAAACATTCCCGAGATAAATGAGGCTTTAGAAGAGTTAGTACGCTTAAATAAAGATGGTAAATATTTAAGGGCTACTTTAGCTGCGTTGGGTTATCGTAATTTAAAAGACGATAATGAATATAAATATTTATCCGCCGCTTTAGAAATTTTTCAAACCTCTATTTTAATTCATGACGATATTATCGATGAAGCGATGGTGCGCCGGGGAAAATCAACTATTCCCGTCGCTTATATGAATAAATATAATACGCCTTTAACTTTAAATAAAAATTTTAAAGATAAGCAAAATAATTTTGCGCAGTCAATGGCGCTTTGTATAGGCGATTTAGGTTTCTATATTGCTAACCAAATTATCGTTAAAAATTATAAAAAAAATCCTCATTTAAGTGATTTACTGATTTTTTACAATGATATGGTTATTAATACTTGTAAAGGGGAAATGCTGGATATCGTAATGCCTTTTAAAGAAGAATATTTTGAAACTAACTTAGATTTAGAAAAGAAAATTTTCGATATATATAAATTAAAAACCGCTTGGTATTCAGTTATTGGGCCTTACTGTTTAGGCATGATTTTAAGTGGCATGGCTAAAGAAGAAGTAGCGCAAGTTCAAAAATGTTTGTTAAATATCGGTATGGCTTTTCAAATTCAAGATGATTTATTAGGCGTTTATGGAGATGAAAAAGTTATCGGTAAATCGACAGCTAGTGATATTGCCGAGTACAAACAAACTATTTTGTATTCATATACAATGAATACAAAATATAAAGCGGAACTTCAAAAATATTATGGCCAGGCTTTAGAAAAAAATGATTTAAATAAGGCAAAAGAATTATTTATCCAAGCGGGAGCTAAAGAATATGCTGAAAAAACGATGGATAGTTTATTTGAAAGTAGTATAAAAGAAATTGATAATTTAGATTTTATAAATAATAAAAATATTTTAAAAGGTTTTATTATTTATTTGAAAAATCGTGATAAATAGGAGGTTTATATGAAGAAGAAAATAATTATAGGTATTATAGTTATCGCTTTAATCGTTTTAGGAATTGTTTTATATTTTGTTTTAAAACCCGAAAGTGATAATCTTAAATTTAAACATGAATATGAAAGTTTAAATAGTGAAAAAGGTTATATGGATATAACTATTTCTAAAGATAATAATGTTAAATATGCTAGCTTTAGCGAAGTTAAAGACTTTTTAAAAAATGGTACCGGCATTTTATATTTAGGATTTCCTGAATGTCCATGGTGTCGTAATGCTATTCCTGTTTTATTAAAGGCTGCTAAAGAAAATGAAGTTGATACTATTTTGTATTTTAATGCTAAACCAATTAGAGATGAAAAAGAGTTAAAAGATGGTAAAATTGTGACGATGAAAAAAGGAACTAAAGAATATTATGAACTTGTTAATTTATTAAAAGATGTTTTAGGCCCTTATGAAGGATTAGAAGATGACAATATAAAAAGAATTTATTTTCCAACTGCCGTATTTGTGATGGGCGGAAAAATAACTGGTGCTCATGTGGGTACGATTGATTCACAAGCTGATCCTCATAAACATTTAACGGCTAAACAAGAAAAAGAACTTTTAAATATCTATAATAAAGAAATTGAAAAAATATATGGAATTTGTGAAGAAGAAAAAGGTTGTTAAGATAATTTATAAATCTACATTCAAAAATGTAGGTTTTTTGTTAAGCTAACACAAGTGATATTGACTTTATTAAAGTAAAAATTGTATAATAATAGTGATATAAGGATAGGAGGAATCTACATGAATGACAAAAGAAAACGTAATATTATAATCGGAGCCTTATGCGGAGTATTATTAATAATGGCTGTCGGTTATGCGGCTTTTGCAACCCAATTAAATATCGAAGGAACTACAAGTATCACTAGTAGTTGGAATGTAAAGATAACTAATATTGAAGAAAAGAATAAAGTAGGAACAGCTAGTAGTAAAGAAGACCCAACTCATGAAGATTTAACCGCAACCTTTAGTGTTAGTTTAATAAGCCCAGGAGATAGTATCGAATACGATATAACTGTAGAAAATCAAGGAACAATAGATGCCGAGCTTGCCAGAATAAAAATGAGTAAAAGCACCAATCCAGCAATTAAATTTAGTTATAGTGGAATAGAAGAAGGAAGTATATTAGCAGCAAGTACAAGTGATGTATTAACAGTAAAAGTAGAATATGATTCATCAGTAACAAGTCAGCCAGAAGATACATCAGCAGAAGTAACCGTAACCTTAGATTATGTCCAAAAAGGGCATAAAAGTGAATGGGTACCAGATGACGCAGTGAAAGTCGGAGGCCAAAATGTAATTCCAAAAGATAATGGAAGTGATGGACTATATGCTGATCCTGTTGAAGCAGGAAGATATGTATATGCTGGAGCGAATCCAGATAACTACATTACTTTTAATGGGGAAGAAGCAGGATGGCGAATTATCGGTGTTGAATCCAATGGAGAAATCAAGATAATGAGAGATAGTTCTGTCACAAATAAAGCTTTTGATTCAAAAGGCCTTAGAACGACTGGATATTGTCAATGGGACGATACAGGTTGCACCGTTTGGGCTGCTGCGGAGAATTTTGCGGACATCTCTAATAGTAATAGTGGTCCAGTAGATAAAGATAGTGAATTAAAAACGTGGTTAAATGAAACGTATTTAAAGATGATCACAAAAAATACAGAATTTATAGTAATGAACCATGTTTGGTATTTTGGATGGGTTCATATGGAAGGAGATAATATTTCGCAAACTGAAACAGAGGAGAAGAGATATTCGACCAATTCTACTATCGGTTTGGTTTCTGTTTCTGATTATATGAAGAGTAATACCAACGTTGATGGTTGTTGGCCGGTTCTTTTCAGCATTGGGGACGGTGATAAAATATGCCCAGCTACGACTTGGATGTATCAGACTAGTTCTTATTGGCTAATAAATGCTATGGGGTATAGTACTTGTAATCCCTCTAGTTATCTAGTCTCATGTTTCTCTACTAGAGGCGTGGCAAATGCACACAAGCGGGGCGTTATATTCAATAGTTTCCCTGGGTGGGAAGGTGCCGGTATTGTTCCAGCTATTTATTTAAAATCAGAGGTTCAATTATCTGGAACTGGAACTAAACAGAATCCATATAGAATAATATCTTAGCTATGGATAAGTAAAATAAAAGAGAAACACTATGTAAATGTTGTTCTAGTAGATGATAAATATGAAAAGATAATCAAAAGGATGATAAAAATTTATAATCATCCTCTTAATAAAAACTATCCATAAGTAAGAAATATTATAATTTTAAAGAAAAAGACCAATTTAAATTAAAATACATCTAATTGGTCTTTTATTTTTCTTTGCATTGACTTTACAATGTAAATAATTTATAATTTAGATAGAATAGGGAATGTGATATGATGAATAAAAAAGGATTTACACTTATCGAATTAATTGCAGTAGTAGTTATTTTATCGTTAATTGCTTTAGTCGTTTTTCCGGCCGTAAATTCGGTTATCCGCAATTCCAGAGAAAAGGCTTATGAAAGTCAAATAAACACACTTGTTAAAGCGGCTGAAGAGTGTACATATGAAAATCCAGCTATTTTGCCCTCTAAAGGGGAAACTACTAAATTAAATTTAAATTGTTTAACTGGGGGCTGCACTATAAACGGCGTTAATATCGAAGGCGGTTATATTAATGAAGACGATATTAAAGATCCCAGAAAAACTTCAAAAAATATCGAAGGCTGCATCGTTATTAATTATAAGGAAACCACTAATCAAACGATAAAACAAAAATATACATATGAATATCAAGAAAATTGTTCAGCCGAAATAGGTTTAAATACCACTGGTGGCTGGCTTTTAAAAAATTCTAATGTCAAAGAAACTAATGGTATTTATAAAGGAAACGATGTTAACAATTATATTAATTTTAGTGGCAGTACGTGGCGCATTTTAAAAGTGAATGGTGATGGAACAATTACTATTGTGAAAAATACCGAAGTAGTTAATGTACCTTTGGATAATAATTTAAATTTTCAAAATTCCCGTACCGATAAATATTTAAATAATACTTATTATAAAACTCTTTCACAAAAAAAATACATTACTAATTCTGATACTTGTATAAAAGCAATTAATGATAAGTGTGAAAAAGAATATACTTCAAAAGTAACACTATTATCTTATGAAGATTATAAGAACGCTAATGGTCAAAATTGTAATAATGGAATATGTCCTAATGACAATTACTTAAGTAACTTAAATAATGCCGAATATATAACTAATGACAACATGCTAATGGCAATTAATAATGGGGCTCTAACAGACACAAGTAGTCAAAAATTAAATGTCAGACCAGTAGTTACTTTAAAAAATACTACCCAAATTGTAAGTGGTAAAGGCAGCAGCGATAATCCCTATGTGATAGGTTAATATTTGAAAATATAATATAATTATAGTATAATAATGAAAGTATCGAGGTGAAACTATGAAAAATATTGAAAAATTCATTCAAACTCATAAAAAATCATGTATTATTGGGCTAATGGTTTTTTTAGCCATTGTCATTATTTTCTTTACAATATTCTTTATTATCCCATCATTTGGTAGTGACAATTATGGACATCGTTTAGATGATATTGATAAACATAAGATTTCTAATAGTTCTATTAATGAGATCAAAGAAAACATTAATAGTAAAGATGGCGTTGATAAAGTTTCTTATCATAATGAAGGACGTATTTTAAACTTTACGATAAAAGTTAAAGACGTTCAATTAGATAAAGCCAAAGAATATGCTAATTTAATTCTTGAAGGTATAAGTAAAAAGAATTTAAAATATTATGACATTCAAGTATTTTTAGATTCTGATGATAATACCAAAGATTATCCAATTGCTGGTTATAAACATAAGTCATCAGATACTATTAGTTGGGGAAATGTAGGTGGAACTAGTGAATAAAAAAATTCTAGTAGTCTTCATCACTATTTTACTTCTCTTAGTAGGCGGTTCAATATTTTATTATTTCACCAAAGAAGATAAAAATAGTTTAACCGTTACGGAAAAAAGTTGGATTGAAAGCAATAAAAACAAAGTAATTGATTTATCTATTCCTAGTGATATTGCGGTTTTAAGTAGTAATGGCGATGGGGTTATCTTTGATTTTCTAAATGATTTAGAAGATAAAACAGGTTTAGATTTTAATAAATTATCTTATAATAATGGGGAAAAATATACTAGTGATTATGCCATTACCGTGACTGAAAATAAAACTGCTAAAGATATCTTAATTTATCAAGATAGCTATGCTTTAGTAACGAAAAATAAAATTCAATATAATGACACTAGTGAAATTAAAAACATCGTGATTGGAGTTTTAGAAAACGATCTAGATAAAATCAATAAATATTTATTCGGTAGTTCAGAGGTTGTTTTTAAACCTTTTAAAACAGTTGATGAAATGATTTTAGAAATAACTAGTAATCGTTTAGATGCGATGGCCGTGCCTCGTTTAGCTTATCTAAATAAAATTATCGAAAGCGATAATTTAAATATCGCCTATAATATTACCGAATATCAAGAAAATTATATTTTAAAATTAGGTAGCGAAAACACCTTAAATCACATTTTAACTAAATACTATAAAAAATGGCGTAATGAAAATTTTGAAACCGATTTTAATAAAAGATTAGCTGAAAACTATTTCGAAGGCAAAAAAATCGGTGAAAAAGATCAAGTCGAATTTCGCAGTAAACGTTATAATTATGGTTTTGTTTTAAATAGTCCTTTTGATGTTACTACTAAAGATGGGCTTCGTGGGTTTAACTATAGCTTTTTAAATAGTTTTGCCAAAGCGACTAATATCGAAATCAATTATAAAAAATATTCATCAATTCAAAATTTACTTAATGATTTTGAAAACAATAATTTAGATATCATTTTTAACTATCATGCCCAAAGTAAATATAAAATGGATACTAGTAATACCATCTCTTTATATGATGAAAAAATAGCCATTATTGCGAGTGAAAAAAACGATATCACGGTAAACTCAGTTAATTCTTTAACTGATTATACCGTAAAAGCCATTAAAGATAGCAAAATTGATAGTTATTTACAAGAACATGGTGTTAAAACTAAAACTTATAATAACGTTTCTAGTTTAATAAATAGTTTAAAGAAAAATGATTTAGTAGCTATCGATTATTATACTTATGATAATTATGTCCGTGATAATTTAAGTAAATTTAAAAGTTTATATACCTTTAATTTAGAAAACGAATATAACTTTGTATGCCGTGATGTTAAAGCTAACAGAACTTTTAATGAGTTATTTGATTTCTATTTATCATTTACCAATAATAAACAAATCATTAATAACAGCTATACTGAAATTATCAATTATACTAGTAGTAATAAACTTATCCAAGCTTTAATTGCAGTCTTTAGTGCGGTTATTCTATTATTAGTTGGTATTTTAACTGGTAAAATCATCAAAAAACGTAAAGATCATAACTCCAAATTATCCAAAACTGAAAAATTACGTTATATTGATAGTTTAACATCACTTAAAAATCGTAATTATTTAAACGCTAATGTCAGCAAATGGGATGCCACCGATGTTTATCCACAAGCGATTATTATTATCGATTTAAATAATGTAGCTTATATTAATGATAACTTTGGTCATGCCGAAGGGGATAAAGTTATCATTGAAGGCGCTGGCGTTTTAATTAATCATCAACTACCTAATAGTGAAATCATTAGAACTAATGGTAATGAATTTTTAGTTTATATGGTAGGTAATGACGAAAAAACTGTTGTTTCTTATATTAGAAAACTCCATAAAGAACTTAAAAATCTATCGCATGGCTTTGGCGCGGCTATCGGTTATAGTATGATTACTGATGAAATTAAGACTATTGACGATGCCGTTAATGAAGCGACAATAGATATGAAAAACAATAAACAAGAAGCTAAATAGTAAGAGAGGCTAGAACATGAAGAAATTTTTAAAAAAAATTATTGATATTTTCATGAACCCAGCGATGATGATTCTGCCTGGGCAGCTAGCCTTTTTTATTGTGCTTGCTCTTTTTCCGCTTTTAACTTTAATTGGGTATATTGGCTCTAATATTTCTTTATTTTCCAATGCTTTTTTATCAATTATGGATAATATTATTCCTACGGAAATATTAAATGTTCTTTTACCTTTTATTACGGAAAGTCATATTACGGGTAATGTTGCTTTTTTCTTAATCATTGGTTTTTATTTAATTTCCAATGGAACTAATTCCTTAATCGTCGCTTCCAATGAACTTTTTGGGATTAAACACGATCCTTTTTTAAAAAGACGAATAAAAGCCTTTTTTATGATTATCCTATTAATGGGTTTATTTATTTTTAATGTTTTAGTTTTAGCTTATGGCAACGTTATTGTCAGTGGCCTGATTCACTTAGAAGTTTTAAAAGATGTTAGCGATAGTTTATATTCATTATTTGTTTTATTAAAATGGCCAGTAGCTTTTATCTGTATCTTTTTAGCCATCAAAATCTTTTATGCTATCGCACCTGATGAACGTATTGCCAGTAAATATATGAATAAAGGCGCTTTATTTACAACCATTTTTTGGATTATCGGTACAGCCGTTTATTCAATATATACCTCAAATTTTAATAATTACAAAATGTTCTATGGTAGTATCAGTGCGATTATGGCGATGATGATTTGGATTTATTATTTGTCATATATTTTAGTTATGGGTATTGCCATTAATTCTACTGATTATAATATGGCGCAAAAAAAATTACATAAAAACGAAGAAAATAGCCAAGATAATTAGTGGGATACATATTTATTACCAGTATGTATCTTACCCGCAGACTACTAGTACTTAACTCGGTTTCATGGGAACGCGAGCAGTATTATATGGTAATGAATCTCCTATTTAAAAGGCTATTTTCTAGCAAAAAGTGGT
>CANQAO010000026.1 GCA_947589375.1 uncultured Bacilli bacterium
TATATAAATAAAAAAGACTACTACTGCTGGAACAGTAATAGCCTGAGTGCATAAATAAAAGTATGCCGACCAGACACAAACTTTTTCTATGCACTCTAATTATAACATTTTTATTGAAAAATAACAATAATTGGAGGTGGTTTTATGCCAGTTTATGTTGAAATGATTAAAGATAAAAAAACAGGTAAAAACATTGAAAAAATAGTAGATGGCAAAAAACAATATTATATTAGAACTTATGTAACCGATGAAAATGGAAATGCTAAACAAATAAAAAGGCATAATAAAAATTGGTTAGGTAGATCAGGAAAAGAAGAAGCTGAAAGAGAAGAAAAAAGGTTAAGAAACGAACCTATAATTAATCAAGATAAAAAAGCTAATATTACTTTACATGAGCTAAAAGAAAAATATATAGAATATAAAGCTTGTAAATTAGATGTTGATACAATAAAAGCTTTGAATAATCGATTAAACCATTTCTGTGAAAATGATATTACTAAACAAGTAAACACTTTTCCAAATAAAAAAATCAGTTCGCCTGATTGGAAAGAAATATACATAAATTGGCAATTACAAATGAAAAACAAATTATATAGAAAAGGAACACATCCAAGAAAAAACGAACAAATAGGCAGCAATAATAAATGGGTTAAATATAGTATTAACTTTTTAAATATTATACATAATGAAATTATAAATATGCTAGATTATGGAATCGCGGAAGGGTATTTAAGATGTAATTTTGCAATTCAAGCAGGTAAAATTGGTACTTCAAAAGAAATAAAAATAAGTAATCAGCAAAAAAAATATAAAGTTATAGATTACGAAGAATATAAAAAATTAATAGAAGTAAGTAAAGATGATTTAAAATATAACACGATCTTTAAATTATGGTTTAAACGAGGCCCTAGACCCGGTGAAATTAGAGCATTTAGAGTATTGGATTACAATCGTGAACAAAAACAATTAATGGTAAATCATACAATGTCAAAGGATAACACTTTAAAAGAGCCAAAAACTTCATCTTCCAAAGCTCCTATTGATTTAGATGATGAGCTTAATAATCAAATATCTAAAATAATTGACAATTTAAAAAAGGAAGCTAATTTTTCTGAAAATTGGTATATATTTAATGGACCAACCCCAATAAGTTCAAATGCATTAGAACATAACAAAGAAAAATATTTTAAATTGGCAAATATTGATAAACATATAAAACTGCATGAATTTAGACATAGTTGTGCTACATGGTTATTTTCTATAGGTATACCTATAACTGTAATTTCTAAAATTTTAAGACATCAAGATATTAAAGTAACAATGGAAACTTACACACATCTGCTAGATAATGACTATCAAAATTGGCTTACAAAAATTAACAATTTTTAATCAAACAAGTCCAAAAACAAGTCCAAAAAAATTTAAACATCCATTTTGCCCTTGTATTTCAATGTGATTATTTCTTTTTATTCAAATCCCTCCTACTCCGCCATTTTAAATATTAAAGCCTTATAATTTAGGGCTTTTTTATTTTATAAGGGTTTTATCCATCTTTTTTTAGTTAATTGTGTTTAAAAAATCAAGGATAACTTCCCTATTATATCATTATGTGGAATTCCACATAATCATGTTTATGTTGAACTTTTAGTTATGTTGAACTTTACAAAAAGAAGCCCCTAAAACAAAGACTTCTTAACAAAAAAGTTCCACATAAACATAAATAAAAAGACTCAAATTAATTTGGGTCTTTTCGCTTTTCTTTAACAATGTCTGAATTAATAGCTGCTTCTTTGGTAATAACTTCTTTCATTTTAGTTATTTCTTTAGTGTTTTGTTTTTTCATGGGCTTTTTTAAGTCATTTTTATTTTCGTTATTTTCCATAATAATCCCCTTTCATTTTTATTATGGAATAATTACATAATTATATACTTAACGTTTTTTTATTTTATATTTGATATCTTTTTTAAGCATTATATGGCCATAAATATCTAAGCCTTCGTCATACGTGAAATTTATGTTTTGATTATCGGCAGTTACATTAATAAACTTACCATCATTACTATTGATATAAATAATTTCACCTTCACCAATACCTAAAGTTTTTAAATATTTACTTTTTTCATAACGAAACCATATTTCCGTTATTTCAAAATAGTTATTTACCTCGGCATGACTTAAACATAAATTAACCATAGTAACACCTTATCTAATTTTAATATGAACTTCTCTTAATTGTTTTTCAGTAACTTCATTTGGTGAGCCCATCATATTGTCAATGCCACTAACATTTGGTGGGAAAGCTTGAACTTCTCTTAAGTTTGGTTCGTCTTTTAAAAGCATAATAATTCTATCAATGCCAGGTGCCATACCCGCATGTGGTGGAGCACCATATTTAAAGGCCGTATAAAGTGATTTAAATTTTTCTTTCACATCATCTTCGGTATAACCTACTAAATTAAAGCCTTTAACTAATAGTTCTAAATTGTGATTACGAACGGCTCCGGAAGACATTTCAAAACCATTACAAACAAAGTCATATTGATAAGCCAAAATGTCTTTAAGGTCTTTTTTATAAGCCTCTTCGCCATCCTTGGGCATACTAAATGGATTGTGGGCAAAATCATACTTGCCTTCTTCTTCATCATATTCAAACATTGGCATATCATTGACAATACAAAATTCAAAACGATTTTGATCGATTAAATCTAATTTACGTCCAAGTTCAGTTCTGATTTGCCCCGCAAAGTTAGCGGCAATATTTTCTTTTTTATTGGCAATAAAGAATAAGACACTACCCTTTTGTAAATTAGCTTTTTTAATTAAAGCTTCTTTTTCTTCATCGGTTAAAAATTTATCGATAGGTCCTTTAAAACTCATATCATCTAAGACGCTAATGTAACCAATACCCGGCATACCGATGGAAGAAGCAAAATCCACTAGTTCATTAAACCATGAATTTGGTTTATCCGCAATATTATCGACTGCAATACCGCGAACAACACTATTTTGGAAAGGTTTAAAGGTCGTATTTTTAAATTCTTCAGATAAATCGATAATTTCTAACGGATTTCTTAAATCAGGTTTATCAGTGCCATATTTAAGCATCGCTTCTTTATAAGGAATTCTTTTAAAAGGTTTTGGTGAAACCTTTTTATCAGAAAAATGCGTAAATAAATCATAGAAAATATCTTCACCGATTTCGCAGACATCTTCTTCCGTGGCAAAAGCCATTTCAAAGTCTAATTGATAAAATTCAAGTGTTCTATCAGCCCGGCAATCTTCATCTCTAAAACAAGGGGCGATTTGATAATATCTATCAAAGCCGCCAACCATTAAAAGTTCTTTAAAGATTTGTGGAGCTTGCGGAAGCGCATAAAACTTACCATGAAAACGACGTGATGGCACGATAAAATCACGGGCCCCTTCTGGTGATGAAGCGGTTAAAATTGGCGTTTGTACTTCCGTAAAATTTAAACTATCCATTTTATTACGGATAAATTTTAAAACTTCACTTCGAAATTTTAAAGTATCGTGAACTTTTTTATTTCGCATATCTAAATAGCGATATTTAAGTCTTACTTCTTCATTAACATTCGTCGATGTAATTATTTCAAATGGTAATTCATGTTCAGCTTTTCCAAGGGTATCAACTTTATTTGTTAAAATTTCGATAGTTCCGGTTTTGATTTTCGGATTAAAGTTTTCTTCGTCACGCATTCTAACTATCCCTTCTAAAGAAACGGCTGATTCTCTAGTTAAACCTCTAAAAATAGAGTCATCATTACTGACAATTTGGACTATTCCGGTTTCATCTCTTAAATCGACGAATAAAACGCCTCCATGATCACGAATATTTTCGACCCAGCCAGCAACTCTTAGAGTTTCACCGATATGGTTTTCAGAAACATCACCACAATAAATACTA
The DNA here is from genome assembly GCA_947589375.1 of uncultured Bacilli bacterium. GTDB lineage: Bacteria > Bacillota_I > Bacilli_A > RF39 > UBA660 > Coprosoma. The sequence continues at coordinate 3,927 of CANQAO010000026.1, forward strand.
CGATATATATTTGCTTTCATCTGCTCACCTCTTTTCGATTTCTTCCGCCATTGTTTGTCTAGCTAGACCAGGGTTAGCGGTACCTTTAGTTTTTTTCATAATTTGACCAGTTAAATAATCAACCACATTCGTGCGGCCTTTTTTATACTGCTCAATTACATCAGGATTTTCATCTAAAACTTCATTGGCGATTTTAACGATTTCACCCGCATCGCTCATTTGTTCCATGCCTTTTTCTTTAACGACTTCTTTTGGGGTTTTACCGCTGGTAAGGACGTCAGCAAAAACATCTTTAGCTTGTTTTGAAGATATTTTGCCACTACTTATAAGGTCGATTAATTCAGCAAGCATATCTGGCGTAAGGGTAATATCGTCCATTGTGAGTTCAAGTTTATTTAAACTGCCAAGTAAGTTAGTGGTAATCCAGTTCGATGCGGCTTTTGGATCAGCACCTAAACTAATGGTTTCTTCATAAAAGTCCGCATAAGCTTTTTCTTTCACTAAAATGGTGGCATCGTATTCGGAAATTCCATAATCGTTAATATAAGCTTCTTTTCTTTCATTAGCTAATCTTGGAATTTGCGCTTTAATTTCGTCTAACCATGCTTTAGATAATTTAATCTTCGGAATATTTGGTTCCACAAAGTATTTATAATCGATGGCATCTACTTTACTACGCATAAATTTCGTAGTTCCCGTTTCTTCATCCCAGCGGCGAGTCTGCTGCTCCATCTCATCGTATTTACCATCTTCGATAAGTTCAAGTTGTCTTTCAATTTCGTAATTAATGGCATCTCTAACACCACCAAATGAGTTAACATTTTTTATTTCAATTTTTGTGCCCCAATTTTTAGGATCTTTCATATCTTTCCCTTTTTCCATCAAAGAAACGTTAACATCACATCTAATTTGTCCTTTTTTACTATCAGCTTCACTGATACCAGCATACTGATAAATTGAGCGCATTGTCTCTAGGAAAGCGACGGCTTCATCAGCGGAATGTAAATCGGGTTCGGTAACTAATTCTAAAAGTGGTACGCCAGCACGATTATAGTTGATTCTTGTGCCTTCAGGTGAGTGGTCAGAAGATGCGGCATCTTCTTCTAAGTGAAGGTTATTAATTCGAACTGTTTTTTCTTCACCATGACATTCAAAAGTTAAACTTCCATAGCTTCCAATTGGGGCGGGTTTCGTTTCTTGCGTAATTTGAAAACCTTTAGGAAGGTCCGGATAATAATAATTTTTACGTTCAAAATATAAATATTCTGGCTGCGTACATTTTAAAATCATACTAGCCATTAACGCTAGTCTAACCGCTTCTTTATTAACAACTGGCAACGTTCCTGGAAAGCCCATATCGACTGGTCTTACATTGGTGTTGGCATCTTCTTTATATGAATTTTCGGCACTTGAAAAAACTTTGGTATTAGTTTCACTAATTTCACAGTGCATCTCTAAACCGATAAGCGCTATATAATTATCCATTATTTGCCCTCCTTTACCGTTTGGCCTTTGTAGCCCATTTCACTTTCTAAGGCATAGGCAATATTTAAAACATTTATATCATCATAACAATTTCCAGTAAGATTTAAACCAACTGGAAGATTATTTATAAAACCATCGGGAATGGTAATTGAGGGAAAACCACCAAAGTTACCAATTTGTAAATGGTCTTCTAAAACAGCGGTATTAGGATCTAAGATATCTTTAGAACCTTCTAATTTTTTAGCTGGTCCTGATCCAACTGGTAAAATAACCGCATCATATTTTTTAAATAAATCTTTCCATGTATCGACTAATAACCTTCTTACTCTTTGTGCATTGTGGAAGTAACGATCTTTATTTTGGGATTGTAAGACATAAGAGCCGATAACAAATCTTCTTTTAATAAGGGGCGAAAAACCTTGAGTGCGATAGTTTTTCATCTCTTCATCGTATTTGTCACCTTCAGCTCTTGGACCAAAGATAAAACCGGTTAAATTAGACATATTCGAAGTGGCTTCGGCGCAGGAAATAACGACATATACAGAAGGAAGTGCATTTAATAAAGTTTGATCAACGGATACTTCTTCGACATCCATGCCTAATTTTTTACATAGTTCTATTTTATTCATGAAATTTTTTAAATGTTCTTTAAGTTCGCTATCGGCATGTGGATACATGTTGATATCGCATAGTTCTTTAATATAACATAGTTTTTTCCCCTTAACTTTTCCATCAATACTATCATAAAGATGAATATCTTTAGAATCAAAACTAGTCATATCATATTTATCCTTACCTTTCATGGCATCGACGACAATGGCCGCATCTTTAACACTTCTCGTTAAAGCCCCACAGTGGTCTAAACTACTAGCAAATGGGAAAAGACCATATCTAGAAATCATCCCATAAGTTGGTTTATAACCGACAATTCCGCAGTAAGCGGCTGGTTTTCTAATCGAATCGCCAGTATCACTACCGGTAGCATAAGGATATACCCCATAAGCGACAGCGGCGGCACTACCGGCCGAAGAACCCGCACACATTCTTGAAGTATCCCAAGGATTTTTAACGGTGCCGGTATGGCCTGTGGTTCCCGTGCCCCCCATGCCAAACTCATCTAAAACCGTTTTATTAGTCGCAACAGCTCCATGTTTTTCTAGATTTTCAATCGCGGTGGCCGTAAAAAATGGCACATAATCTTTTAAGGTATTGGAAGAACCAGTACTTAAAATACCTTTCGTACTATAGTTATCTTTAATTCCGTAAGGAATACCTGAAAGCATGTCATCGGTAACTTCTCTAGGCTCGGCATCATCTAAAATCGTTACAAAAGCATTACATTTTTCTTGTAATTCGTGTGATTTTTGAAGTGATTCTTTAATTAATTCTTGACTAGTGACTTCACCATTTTTTAATTTTTCGTGAAGTTCTTCAATTGTTTTATCCATATACATATTATCCCACCGTCCTTGGTACTTCGACTTCATCACCAGCTGTTTGATCACAATTAGCAAGTAAATCATCAATTGGAATAGAATCTTCGATTACATCTTCTCTTAAAAAAGCTTCAAAATCATCTAATGCATGCGTCATTGGCTCTATTTCCTTAATATTTGGTATTTGATTGATTAAGTCGATATTTTTATCGATAATTTCAAATTCATCTAAAACCATTTTGTTTTCTTCTTTAGTTAAACCGATTAATAGTTTGTCGGCATAATCATCAACCATTTCACTGGTAAACTTTCCCATAATAAATTCCTCCTTATATTAAAAAAGTAGATCAAGTAGGAAATTACCTACGACCTACTTAATATTTTAAGTGGCGCCTGATGTAGGACTCGAACCTACGACCCAACGGTTAACAGCCGTTTGCTCTACCGACTGAGCTAATCAGGCAGATGGCGCTCAATGTAGGACTCGAACCTACGACCCAACGGTTAACAGCCGTTTGCTCTACCAACTGAGCTAATTGAGCAGATATGGCGCCTAATGTAGGACTCGAACCTACGACCCAACGGTTAACAGCCGTTTGCTCTACCAACTGAGCTAATTAGGCAAATAACAAAAAACAGTCAAACATCCTTATAAGGACGAATAACTGTAATTCGCGGTACCACCTTACTTATCACTAATGTGATCTCTCTATAGTTTCCTAATAGAAACGTAAATATGGTAACGGATTACAGCCGACTTATCCTACTATTATTTCAGATAAATTACTCAGTGGTGTTCTTCACATAAAGCTTATTGCTAGCTTCCATCGTTCTAGCTTTCTATAAATAAGGGAATTTATGCTACTATCCACTTCATTGTATTTATATAAAATTTAATTTAAAACATAAATGGTAGCCTGTACGAGATTTGAACTCGTGAATGCATGCGTGAAAGGCATGTGTGTTAAACCGCTTCACCAACAGGCCAAACAAAATGGTGGGCCTGGTAGGACTTGAACCTACGACCCCACGCTTATCAAGCGTGTGCTCTAACCAACTGAGCTACAGGCCCATTTAAAATATTTGACTTTTTAAGTATACCCTATTTTATGTGTTTTGACAAGTATTTTGTCACAATTTTTTTGTTTTTTTGCACTTTTTTAGTCAAATATTTATTATTTACAAGTATGTTCACATTCTTTTTCAGTATATTTATAGCTATATTTGGCACCATTATAAGTAATTTCAATGCAAACAGGCACTTCTTTTTGATCAGAAGGATTTGTAATATCATCACTATCGATATAACCATCATTAGCTAACTGGGAAGCTGGTAAAGTGCATGTGCCTTCCGTTGGCAATGCTTCATCATGAAAACTACCCCATTTTTTAGCGGCATCTAAAATAAGTTCTTTTTGGGATTCATTTAATGATTTACGCGAATTATTCATGACCTTGGTAACCGAAGTAGTTGTAATAAGCGCAATAACGGCTAAAATGATAATTACAGCTAATAATTCCAACAAAGTAAAGCCTTTTAATTTGTACATGTTTTCGCTCCTTCATAAGTATATACATACTGATTATTTTCATAACTTACGCAAATCACCGTATCTTCAATATTATTTTTTTTAACCATATCAGTTATTTCTTTATCATCTAAATAACCTTGTTCTTTAAGAGTTTTAATCGATATACTGGTTTTTTGGTCTTCGGTTTTAGCCGAATTTAGATGGGCCATACCCCAAGTACGAGCCGCCGAAAGAATCTGACTTTTCTGATTATCATTTAATTTTGATCTAGTTGAATCAAAAATAGTCATAATATTTGGCATCGTTATTAATAAAATAACGGCCAAGATAACAATTACTGCAATTAATTCCAATAAAGTAAATCCTTTTTTATTCATATTTTAGCCTCCATTATAAATATAACAAAAAAAAAGCCTTTAGTAAAGAAAAAGATTCCTAAAAAGAATCTATTTCAATTTTTACCCGTGGCATATTATTTTTAAAGCTACTGGCTTGAACGATAGTTCTAATAGCTTTAGCCATTGATCCACCTTTGCCGATAACTGCACCCATGTCATCTTCTTCTACTAAAACTTGAATTGTGATAATGTCGTCGTCTTCGCCAAGTTGTTTAACAGATACCATATCTGGATTTTTAGCTACACTTTTAACTAAAAACTCGGTTAATTCTACTAACATTATTTACTCTCTTTTTTAGCACTGGGTTTTTTAGTTTCAGTTTTAGTGGTTGTTTTTTTAGGAGCAGTTTTCTTTGGTTCAGCTTTAGCTGGTTTATCAGCCTTTTTAGTTCTAGCTAAATGATGTTTTTCATTAATACCTACTTTGGTAAATAAACTTTTTACTGTATCTGTAGGTTTAGCACCTAATGATAACCATTTAAGCGCTACTTCTTCATTAATCTTAAGTTCTGCTGGATTTACAAGTGGATTATAAGTCCCAACTAATTCGATATATTTACCATCTCTTTTAGTTCTTGAATCTGCAGCTACAATACGATAAAATGGTTTTTTCTTTGCTCCCATTCTTAAAAGTCTTAATTTAACTGCCATAATATCCCTCCATTCGCTATGATTTTACCACAAAAAATAATAAGTGTCAACACTTTTTGGTTAACACTTAATTATATTTTTTTATAACGATTTTATGTTAGCTTTATTCATGAAAACATTTTTATTGTTTTAATTCACTAAAGTCTTTGACTTCATCCCGCGCAGGTTCATTTTTAAACACTATCTTTTGGACTTTTTTACTCACATTATTAAACTTATCTGTCACTATATATTCAATCCAGTATTGTGGTACATCACTATCAATTGGGTCTTCTTCGTAATAAACATTATGTTTTATAGTATATTTGGAATCATCTTCTATTTTTAGATGGCCATAATTAATACTATTTAAATCATCCACCACATACTCATCTTCAAAATATTGAATTATTGGAGCTTTATAATCAATAAAATAAGAACCTTGTTTTTGCTTTTTGGGATTATTTAATTCTTTGACATAAGGATCAGTTCGATCACTAGAAATCCAGCCATAACCATCTTTATATTCTATCTTATACCAAACAAAGGCTTTATCTTTCAGATAAATTTTTTTAATTTTATATTTTTCACCTTTTTTTATTTGTCCTAATTGTTCAGAATATCTGTCGTGATCTTTTCTAACATTTATATAATTAGTTACAACCTCTGCTTTCCATACTTTACTATCCTCTTTTATAAAATTAAAGATGTACATGCCTATGCCGCCAATTACCGCAATTACCGCAATAATAGCCACTACTTTAAAAAACTTCATACATACTCCTCCATATCTGTATTATAACATCATCACTAAATAATGTCCACAATTTATGAACTATTTTTAAGACGAAATATTAAATGTTTTAATTGTATTTATAAAAAGTACTAACCTTCTTGGTCAGTACTTTTTATATAGTTTTCATCGACTTTCTCATCAATTTCATTTAAAGTTTCATCATCGACTTCATCAATGATTTCTTCCCATGGTTCTTCGTCTTCTTCAATGGCAATCTTCATTTTTGTTTCGCCGACAATTTCCACACCTAATTCCTTTTCGATACTAAAGGAAATAGTTTTTCCGTCTTTAATATTAGCCTCTAAGCAAGTTGGCTGTTTCAAAGAACGCACAATAATATCAGTATCTGATAAATCAGCATCCTCACGAGTTTTCACACTAAATAAATCATCATAGTTGATGCTTTGGTTAATAACTGTCGTTTTCGTATTGTTATCATATGAATACCAGATATTAATATCATATGAACCCCTCACGCCTATTTTATCATTAGCTTTATAACCTTTAAACTCATGATTTATGACCCAACATCCTAAAATAGTTGTAGGTTCATGTTCGGCCACGGCTGTGTATGTATTTTGAAAATGTTTTTTACCTTTACCAACTACTGCTTTAGTTACTATCTCTTTATATGCTGCCACTATATCACCCCTCACTTTAAGATATGCGTATTTACTAAAAAAGTACACAAAAAAAGTAGTTTTTTAACTACTTCTCGGTTTAAGAAACAATTTCTTTGAAAATCGTTTTAGCAATAACTGGGTTCGACATAATATTCATGGTCATTTTAGCTTGTTCAATTTTGCTTATTTTTTCTAAATCAACAGCCTCCGTAACATCGATTTTTTGAACTTCGTTTATTTTTTTATTATCATAGGTTATGACTAAATTTAAATTATTTTTACTAGTAATACTGATTTTATTATTGTCTTTGGTTATCGTTCCTTCAGTTTTAGTTTTTAATATTTTATCAGTAAAAGTATAATTATATTTATTATCATTGATTTTAGTTATTTGATAAAGTTCGGTATTTCGTAAAGCATTTATTTCTAACATTGCAAAATCTTGAAATGGACCTTTGGTATAAATATTTATATTGATTGGAGCTTTCTTTTTAAGTTTGTCTTTTAGCTTTGTCATGGTCTTACTTATTTCCGTTTTCGCTTGGCTTTTATCTTTAAAAGACTTTAAAAAATAATCATCATTTTCTAGTTCCGTAGTGACGTTATCTAAAATACGATCTATATTACTATCATCTAATTCAAGTGATGATTTATAAGCATTAATAGCTTTACCATCAAGCCGCATAGCTTCTTTAGAACCTGTAAATTTTTCACTATTTAAACTTCTGATAAGGGCCATTTTAATTCTATTTAAATCGTAATTTTCATATTTAAAATCAGTTAATTTTAAATATTTATCATATAAATCAGCTGAATATAAATATAAAACATCAGCTTCACTATAAACTAAAGCATCCATAAATTTTTGATTGTTAGCTAATGTTTTAATATCCGCTTTATAAATTTTCTTATTAGAGTCGGCTTCATAATCAAGCGTTAAAGCAAAGTTAATATCTTTAGTTTGCATATTTAAATTAAGATTCTTTTCATAGGTC
>CANQAO010000027.1 GCA_947589375.1 uncultured Bacilli bacterium
GAGTAATTATTGGAATATATCATCTAATTTAAAAGAGGAAAAATTTCCTTTTCCAAAACAAAAATAAAAAGAGACTGACACAAAATCAATCACTTAATTTTGAGACAGCCCCTTTTTGTTTGACTTTTTATTTTTATTCCTATATAATTGTGTCAAGGCATTGATTAGGAATATTAGTAAAAGTCCATGTTTCAAAGTGAGTTTAGGAGAGTGGAAACTAAACAAATATACTTTTATGAACGTAACCTATGAGCTGTTTGCATAATCTGCATTAAAGATTAAAGTTGCATAGAATCTCTATGAATTAAGGTGGTACCGCGGGAATGTCTCGTCCTTAGTTTAAGGGATTTTTTTCTATAAAAAAGGGAGGTTAAAAGATGCAAGAATTATTCACGCAAACATTTAAAAGTTTAGGTTATGATATTGAAGCTAAAATCGTGAAATCAAATCAAGAAGCTGATTTTCAGTGTGATGATTGTTTTAAACTCGCTAAAGTCTATCATAAATCACCATTAGATATTGCTAATGAAGTGGTAAATAAACTTAAAGAAGTCAAGGATTTTGATAATTACTTTAAAGAGGTCAATGTTTCAGCTCCTGGTTTTATCAATATTATCGTTAGTGATAAATACATTTGTGATAATCTAAATAATTTAATGACTAAAGAGATATTTGGTAGTACTAAAGAAAACCATACTATTGTCGTTGATTATGGTGGCCCTAATGTAGCTAAACCCTTACATGTTGGTCATTTAAGACCAGCCATTATCGGTCAAGCTATTTATAATATATTAAAATATAAAGGCAATAAAGTCATTGGCGATGTTCATTTAGGTGATATTGGTACACAAATGGGTCAAGTAATTTATGGTCTTTTACAAGATTTTCCTAACACTAAGCCGGCAGACATAAAAATTACTTTAGATTATTTAAATGACACATATCCCAAAATAAGTGCTTTATGTAAAGAAAACGAAGAAGTTAAAAATAAATGTCTAGAAATCACCAAAGAACTGCAAGAAGGGAATAAAGACTATCAAATTCTTTGGCAAAAAATATGCGCTATATCAGTGCAAGATATCAAAAGAATCTATGATTATTTAGATGTTCATTTTGACTATTGGTATGGTGAAAGTGATGCCCATAAACAGTTTAAAGAAATGCTTGCTTTTATGGAAAAGCAACACGTAATTAAAATTGACGATGGCGCGAAAATCATCGATGTTAAAGAAAAAGATGATAAAATCGAAATGCCACCTTGTTTAATTCAAAAAAGTGATGGTGCTTATTTATATGCCACATCAGATTTAGGAACAATTTGGCAAAGAGTTAAAGAGTTTAATCCCGATGAAATTTTATATGTCGTCGATGGCAGACAAAATATGCATTTTCAGCAAGTTTTTAGAGCGGCGAAAAAAAGCCATATTTTCGAAGGTGTTTTGCAGCATCATGGTAATGGTACTGTTAATGGCCCCGACAATAAACCATTTAAAACTAGAGCCGGGGGCACCCTCAAATTAGAAGATCTCCTTAAAAATGTCAAAGAAGAATTTATTAACTTAAGAGAAGAAAATAAACGCATGGACGATGAAGACATCGATAAAATTGTCGGAGCGATTATTAAATTTGCCGATCTTCAAAACAATTTAGAACGTAATTATATTTTTGATATTAAAAAATTTAGTGAAGTAAATGGTAAAACTGGACCTTATATTCTCTATACCTATTTAAGAATTAATAAAATTATCAGTCCAAATATTAAAAAACTTTCCAGTCAAATATATAGTCAAACTGATAGAGCTTTAAGATTAAAACTTTTAGAAGTAAGTGAGGTTTTAGATTTAGCTTCTAAAGAAAGAAGACCACATTATATCGCTGAATATTTATATGAATTATCAGTAGTCGCTAATAACTTTTATCAAAATAATAAAGTTTTAGGTCTAACTGGTGTCAAGCAAGATGATTTTAATACTATTCTAAATTTTAATAATAATATAATCAAAGCCTTGCTGGGCTTATTAGGTATCAGCATTCCGAAAGCAATGTAAAATGCGTAAATTAGCTGTTCTAATTCAGCTTGACGTTAACTTTTGTAAATTTTTGTATTTATGGGTTGATTGTTTATAAAAAGTATGATATCTTAAAAAAAGAAGGTAGTAAAATACTGGATTATTATAATAGAAAGGAAAGAATATCATGGATAAGAACAAAAAAATTATATTAGGAGGATTAATTGCTTTAGTATTTTTATTGGTAGTCGGTTTTGCCGCTTTTGGTAGCCAATTAACCATTAAAGGTACCGCTAGAGTATCAACCGCTTGGGATGTACATATTTCTAGTATTACACCTAACAATCTTATAGGATCTGCACAAAATATTGCGGCTTCTGTTGGTGAAAGTGGTCTTTCAGCTACATTTGAAACTGATTTAAAAACGCCTGGAGATTCAATTACTTATACAGTTACGGTGGTAAACGCTGGAACGGTTGCTGCCAAATTAAGCGACATTAAATTCTATCAATCTCAGGACCAAACTCTAGACAATAAGCCAGCTATTACATATAGCTATTCACAAGATAAAATTGATACAGACTCACATTCAAAATTAGCTGCTGGTCAAGAAATAACTTTTGATGTTACTGTAAAATATACTGATGATTATGATCCTAATAATTTCACTGAAGTTAATATTGAAAATGATTTAGAGATGGTGTTAACTTATACACAAGATGAAGAAGCATAATTATATTTTAAAAGATTAAGGGAAAGGAATAAATATTATGGATAAAAACAACAACCAAAACAAAAAAATTATATTAGGAGGATTAATTGCTTTAGTATTTTTATTGGCCGTCGGTTTTGCCGCTTTTGGTAGCCAATTAACCATTAAAGGTACTGCTAGAGTATCAACCGCTTGGGATGTACATATTTCTAGTGTTATTCCTTATGAATTTGTAGGAAGTGCTCAAGATGTTGCCCATGAAATTGGTGAAGGTGGTCTTTCAGCAGTTCTTGAAACTGATTTAAAAGCTCCAGGCGATTCAGTCACTTATGATATTACCGTTGTAAATCAAGGCTCATTACCTGCCAAATTAAGTGATATTAAATTCCATCAAACTCAAGCTCAAGAAGTTGCTGATCAAAAAGGTTACAAACCATCTATTACATATTCATATAAGGGAATTGATACAGTGTCTGATGATACTAAAACTAAACTAAAACCTGGTGAAGAAGTAACATTCCAAGTTACAGTAACCTTTACTAAAGATTTCGATACTACAAAATATACTGAAGCACAAATCGAAAATGAATTAGAATTAATCTTAACCTACAATCAAGATGTTGAATAATAATTAAAAAATACCGGAATTTCCGGTATTTTTTATATATAAGGAAAGTGCGTTCAGTTTGAAAAATAATGACATTTATTTTGGTTTTTGTTCAAGAGTGCTTGTTAATTGCCAATATTTGTGTTATTATTTAAATAATAGTGGAGATTGTTTAAAAGATTGGAATGAATTATTATGAACCAAAGAATTCAAAAAATTTTAATAATTAGTTTATTTGCAATTGTCTTTATAATGTTCGTGGGTTATAGTGCGTTCTCTTCTAAAATGGAGATCAAAGGTATAGCTAGAGCTAATACTAGTTGGAATGTAGCTATTGAAAGCATCGCTGTGAATGAAGCTATGACTAAAGGACGTGGTAGTAACATATCGACAGTAATTGAAAATGGTGGACTGATAGCATCGTTTCAAAGTTCGTTACTATATCCAGGGGATATAATTACTTATGATGTAACTGTTGCTAACAAAGGTATAATAGATGCCAAATTAGACGATATTGTTTTTGAACAAAGAAATATTGGTGATGAGGCTAAAGAAGAAAATTTATCAGGTGAACAGCTTGTCATTAACCCTATCATATACCATTATAGTGGTATATCAAAAGATGAGGTGTTATTGGCTGATCATAAAACAACTTTTCAAGTAACTGTACAATATAATCCCGATGTCGATAAGACCCCATTGCCGGAACAAATGAAAAGTACCTCAACTATTATTTTATCTTATATTCAAAATACAAACGAATGATTTCTTATATAATAGGTGCTTTGCTTAAAATTAAGTTTATGTAATAAATATCAAGTATAACGCTTGATATTTTTGTTATACTTTATAATAATTATCAAATTTTTATGGTAATATTAGTGCCAGATACGTTGTGATTAAAGGCGTAAAGGTAGGAGCAATAACATAAAATCTATAGATTTAAAAGGTATCTTAATACTCTACAAAAAAAATGTAAAGTTTTCGGATAATACTTGAAAGCTGAATATTAATATGCTATAGTAATTATGAAAGTAGTAATCATCTATGCTACTTAATTTAAAGAGAAAGGATAGGGAATATGGAACACAAAAACAAAAATTTATTAATAGGGGGCTTACTTGCCATTGTATTTGTGATGGCTGTCGGATATGCGGCATTTGCTACACAATTAAACATTAACGGTACTGCTGAAATTACATCTAATTGGGATGTACATATCAAGAGTATTGCAGTTCAAGGAGAGCCAACCGGAACTGCTACTGACGAAGAAGGAGTTACAAAAGTAGATCCAGACAATAACTTACAAGCTAATTTTAGTGCTAAATTAGTAGCACCTGGTGATTCAATCGTTTATACTGTAACTATTGAAAATAGTGGTAACTTGAATGCTAAAGTATCTGGAATTACAGTTACGCAAAAAAATACTGGTGGAAGCGCTAGCGATACTATAAATGTAACTGGTACTGCTGCAGATGGAAATTTCACTACTGAAGGAAATAACCCAATTAAATACACTGTTACTGGTATTAAAACTGGTGATCAATTAGGTACTGGTGAATCAAACACTAAAACATTTACAGTTACCGCAACTTATAATGATGCTGTTACTTCACAACCTACTGAAGCTCAATTAAAGAGTGATTTAACTATTGTTCTATCTTATGAACAAGATAAAGGTGTATAATTAATAAAACATATAACCAAGCATAGGGCTTGGTTTTTTTGTCAAAAATTGTTAAATTTTCTTTTTTACATTGTCAAACAAAAATAATTGTGTTATGATGGAAACAAGATAGGGAGCGTTCATGTCCTATACTTAAAATATTTATTGAGGAGGAAACTATGGAACAAAAAAACAAAAATGCTTTAATCGGAGGATTACTTGCCATTGTATTTATCATGGCTGTCGGCTATGCGGCTTTTGCGACCCAATTAACAATTAATGGTACGGCTAATATTAATTCAAGATGGGATGTACATATTAGTGATATTCAAGTAGCGGATACAGGAACTACAACCGCTTCTAGTGAATCTCAAGGAACAAAAGATAGCGATTTAACGGCTGAATTTTCAGCAAAATTACAATCACCTGGTGACTATGTAACTTATAATGTTACAGTTGTCAACGAAGGAACTTTAGATGCTGAGTTAAGTGGTATTGTTTTTAGCCAAACTAATAATGGTACAGGTACTGCTGAAGCTGGTGATACTGTAGAAAACCAAGGTACTAGTTACGAAGGTGATAATGCTATCGTTTATAGTTATTCTAATATTCAGCAAGGTGACCAATTAGAAGCTGAAACAGGTAGTGTAACTTTCCAAGTTAAAGTTATGTACAATAACAAAGTTCAGGGACAACCAGATGCAAAAGAATTAACAAGTAAATTAAAAATGACGCTAACTTATGAACAACTTAGTGATTAATTTAATTAAAGGTTATTAAACTACTAACTTATGGTTAGTAGTTTTAAGTTTTTTCTTTAAAAATATTGTCAAAAATGAATAATTATGTTATTATGTTAATAGTAGGGTAGCCTAGCTACTGACTAAATCCATTAAGAAAGGAAGATAACATGGAACAGAGAAACAAAAATTTATTCATTGGAGGATTACTTGCCATTGTACTTATTATGGCTGTCGGCTATGCGGCTTTTGCAACTCAATTAACGATTAATGGTACGGCGGAAATTACATCTAATTGGGATGTACATATTAGTGATATTCAGGTAGCTGCTGTTAGTGGTGAAGTCGGAACTGGTACTAGTACGGGTAAATCAGTTACTGAAGGTAATTTAACGGCAACATTTGAAAGTGAATTAGTTGCCCCTGGCGATTCAGTCACTTACGATGTTACTGTTGTAAATGAAGGATCATTACCAGCTAAATTAAATGGTATCACTTTTACACAAACTAATAATGGTACAGGTACTGCTGAAGAAGGTGATGCTGTAGAAAACCAAGGTACTAATTACGAAGGTGACAATGCTATTGTTTATAGCTACTCTAATCTTGCGAAAGATAGCGTATTAGAGGCTGAAGAGGGTACTATTACTTTCCAAGTCAAAGTTGAATATAATCCAAAAGTTAGTAAACAACCAGATGCTAAACAATTAAAGAGTAAATTAAAAATGGTATTATCTTACGTTCAAAGTACTGATTAATAATAAATAAATAACTATTGACCTTTAGGTTGATAGTTTTTATTTATAAGGAAAGTCATGCTTAATTTTTTAAGAAAAAATAAAAAGATCAAGTCAAAAAACAAGTACAGTGACAAGCATTGACAATTTGGTTTACGTGAGCAATAGAAGTTTTAGTGAAGCAGAAAAGACTTACTATGCGCCGGAATTTATTTTGATCTTTGTTCGACTTATACTTGTAAAAAAAACATAATTGTGTTATTATGTAAATGAAAGTAAGATAACTTTTGAAAGGAAGAAAAAAATGGAACAAAAACATAAAAATATAATTATTGGAGGATTACTGGCTATTGTTGTGATTATGGCCGTCGGCTATGCAGCCTTTGCGACCCAATTAACAATTAATGGTACGGCGACTATTGAATCAAAATGGGATGTTCATATCAAAACTATTGAACCTGGACAGCCAATAGGAACGGCTAAAAATAAGAAGGTAACAGTTGAACAAAACCAATTAACTGCCACTTTTGAAGATGAATTAGTAGCTCCCGGGGATTCTATTACATATACAGTCACCGTTATAAATGCCGGCACCTTAGATGCAGTATTAAATGATATTAACTTTAATGATGGTGACAATGAGGCAATCCAATATACATATGATGGTATTGAAGTAACCAATGTTTTAGGAAATGGCGATGAAGTACAATTTACCATAACTGTAACTTATAATCCTAAGATTACTAGTCAGCCAGAAAGCACCAATAGTACATTAACTATGACTTTAAGTTATGGACAAAATGGTGTTTAAAACTATTAACTTAAGCCAATGGGCTTAAGTTTTTATGTCTAAATATGAAAAAAAATATTTTTTTATATTTATTCCATTGCTAAAAGTGTATTAATATGCTATAATACTTTATAGTAATGATAATAGACGAATTGAGGTAAGAGGGGTATGCGATGAGGAAATCATTAATAATGGCAGCACTAATAATCATATATATAGTCGTTAACTCTATAGTTATAACACCATCAAAAGTTCCATTATATAATGAACTGATTAATCCGATGATGTGGATTGGTTTGTGTATTGTAGCTATTTTATTGAGTAAAGAAAGTGTGCTGCGTGTAAAAGACGAAAGTAACAAAACACAAAGCTTAATTATCGTCATGATAATTTATATCATTTTATATTTCCTTTTAGGTTTAATATTTGGCTTCCAAAAAACACCTTATTCTAAAAGCATATTTAGTGTGATTACGAATGTTTGGTCGTTTGGAGGTATCATTTTCTTCCAAGAATTCATAAGAGCCTCAATGGTTAAGGTTGAACATAAACGGAAATTAAACTTTATTTTAATTACAATTCTATTTACCTTAGCTAACTTATCATTTACTAATTTTCTCAACCATTTTACTGATGTCAAAGAAACATTTATTTATACGGTATCAACACTTATCCCACTAATTGTGTCTAATGGTGTATTCACTTATTTAGCATTCATTGGCGGGCCAAAATTACCAATTATTTACCGATTATTTATAACATTACCAGAATTCGTTGTTCCAATTTTACCAAATTTAGATTGGTTTGGAACAGCGGTGATTGGTGTAACTTTACCGCTTGCAGTCTTTATTTATCTGAACTATGTTCATGTTAAAAAGACGGAAAGGTTTTCTAGACGTGAAAGCAAACAGTATAATCCTGTGGTATATGTTCCCGTATTTGTAGTTATTGCTTTAATTGCTGGCTTTGTGATTGGTATCTTTAAGTACCAACCAATTGCAGTGTTATCTGGTAGTATGTCTCCAACATTTGACCGTGGTGATGCGGTAGTAGTTGAAAAATTAAATAAAGCCGAGAAACGTGAACTTAAAAAGGGCGATATTATTCAATATGCTAGCGGTTCACAATATGTTATCCATAGAATTATAAAAATAGAAAATGATGAATATGGTAACAGAGTATTTATTACAAAAGGTGATAACAATAATGGTAATGACTTAAATCCGGTATCGACTAATCAAGTTGTAGGAAAAGTCGCATTTGTTGTTAAATACATTGGATACCCATCTGTGTGGTTAAGCGGAATGGTATCATAGAAGAATAAGAGGGTGAAAAAATGAAATTGAAAAATGGAAATAAATTAATATTAAAACAATGGGTTCAAGTATTTTTATTAATAATTGTTATAGTTGTTATGGCTTTCTCAATATGGGCTATCACAAAGAGTATAAGTGGTGGCAAAAGTGAAAAAGATGAACTATATGCTTATAGTTACAATAGTAATTTAGGATATCGTGTTTTACTTAAAGATAATACATTCTTTACGACTAAATCACTGGGAATGAATAAACAATATATTGCTTCATTAATTGATCGTATTGAAGTAGATGCGAAATATTCTTTCCAAAGTTCTAAAGAATTAGACTATACATATTCTTATGACATAACAGCCACTGTTAAAGGTGATTACGCTGAAGCCGATGGTAAAACAGCCGAGGTATGGTCGAGAAGTTATCCAATTGTTCCCGCTGAAACTAAAAGTGGAACTGGACAGGCTATAACTATTAATAAAACGGTATCCATTGACTATAATACATATAATCAAATTATGATAGACTTTAGAAATAAATTTGGTTTAAATGTCGAGTCTAGTGTTGATTTAGTTCTTAAAATTAATATAGCTGGTAGTTTAAAAGGTAAAGAACAAACCTTACAAGAATCTAATACAATGAAATTAAATATTCCATTAGTAAAACCAACGATTGAAATAAAACCTGATTACGTTAATAATGGTGGTAAAACCATTTATGATGAAGCCAAAGTTGGCAAGGTTAAAGTTAATATTCCGTTACTAACTTTAGGTATTGCCTTATTACTATTCATGGTATTTATGCTTAAGAAATTAGGTAGTAGCTTACTTACTACAACTAAGAAATCTGAATATGTATTAACTCTTAATAAGATTCTTAGAGATTATGGTGATGTTATTGCCAAGGCTGAAAATGTACCTAATTTAACGCAATATGATGTCGTTCATATTAAAGACTTTACTGACTTAGTTGATATTGAAGAAGAATTACATTCACCAATTATTTATAATGAAATTCGTGAAGATTTAGAATGCTGGTTCATGATCTTCCACGAAAAGACCGCATATAAATTTATTCTTAGATATGAAGATTTCGCTCGTTTAAGAAGATTATAAAAAATATCAAAAACGCCTTAGGTAAATCCTTGGGCGTTTTATAATACACCATTTTTACTTAGATAATATTTAATTTATCCAAGAGAGTAAGCAATGTAATTTAAAATTATAGCTTGCAGAGTATTTTCAAAATATGGTATGATAATAAAGGAGTGAAAAAAATGACTGATACTAAGAAGTTTACGATGAAAGATGAAAATTTTGTCTGTGAAGTATGTGGTTTTAAAGTTTCACCTTTGGGTTATACGGCACGTGATCACTGTCCACACTGCCTGTGTTCCAAACATGTTGATATAAATCCTGGTGATAGAAAGGCTAGTTGTCATGGAATTTTAAGACCAATAGCTATTCAAAACTTTAAAAAAAGCTATAAAATAATTTATAAATGTGAAACGTGCGGCCTTATTAAAAAAAATATTGTCGCTAAAGATGACAATTTGGATTTAATCATTGAAATTATGAGTCATCCAACCAAAATTAATTAAAATATGGTATAATAATTTTAGGAGGCTAATTATGAAAAAAAGAAAATTTAAAAGAAATGCGATTATTGTGGCTGTTTCTATTATTGTAGTAATTATTGGTATTATTGGCTTTATGATATATCAAGATTTAAAACAAGAAGATGTTTTACGTGAAGAAATTGCAACTCTTGATAAAAAAGATATTACGAAAGATAGGTATAATACACCAATTAAAACACATGGTGATTATGCTAAAGTAGAAAAAGCTATCAAAAACTATTTAGACGATTATGCGGTAACCCTTCAAGCCGTAATAAAATTAATTGACGACGATAAATTAGCCAATATGTTAACAGCTAATAATTATCAAACAGATGGTCCTGATTTTGTTAATAGTAAAACGTATCTAGCTGAGACTAAGACATCTTTAAACGAAAACCTTACAAAACTTACAAATATGACTAGTACCAAGGCCATTATGGAAGAATTTACCAAACAAGGTTTAGATGAATATTATAACGATTTATATCATGAACTTATGATGAATGATGTTTTAGAAAAAGATTTTAAAACTGCTGCTGCTGAATTAGATGCTGCTAGTAAACAAATCAACAATCTTATAACTACTGAAGAAGAAATAATTAATTTGCTTGTTCAAAATAAAGGTAAGTGGCAAATTCAGAATAATCGTATTGTTTTCTCAGAAACCAGTGCTTTAAGCAAATATAATGAACTTACTAAAAAGATTGCTTAATTAATTGTTTCCATAAAACAAATATGGTATAATGAGATTGAAATTATAGTTCTATATAATTTCATAATAAAGGAGGAATAACGATGGAATTAAAAGGAAGTAAAACCGAAACTAATTTATTAACTGCTTTTGCTGGCGAAAGTCAAGCAAGAAATAAATATACTTATTTTGCTAGTACTGCTAAAAATGAAGGCTATCAGCAAATCGCGGCCATTTTTGAGGAAACCGCCAATAATGAAAAGGAGCATGCTAAATTATGGCTAAAATTATTGTTTGGTGGGGATATTAAAGATAGTTTAAAAGTAGACACTAAAGAAGCTTTAAAGCTCGCAGCTGAAGGTGAAAACTACGAATGGACGGATATGTATGCCGAATTTGCGAAAACGGCTAAAGAAGAAGGTTTTGACCACATTGCTTATCTTTTTGAAGAAGTAGGTAAGATTGAAAAAGAACATGAAGAAAGATATTTAAAATTACTAGCTTCAGTTAAAGAAGAAAAAGTGTTTAAAAGTGAAGCTCCAAAAATGTGGGTTTGCCGTAATTGTGGACATGTACATTATGGTGAAGAAGCTCCAGCTCTTTGTCCAGTATGTGCTCATCCAAAAGCTTACTTTGAACTAAAAGCTGAAAATTATTAAGACTTTTTAAGTCTTTTTTTTGCATTTATGTTAAGGATTTAGTTATGTTAAGGATTTAAAAAGAACCCCATAAAAATATAGGATTCTTAAATTTTT